>JAFWRV010000048.1 GCA_017519685.1 Clostridia bacterium | reverse complement strand
CTTTTTCGGGGACAAAATCTTCGCTTTCCGCGGCAGTTGAGAGCATATAGATATTGCGGAATTTATAATCGGTCGGATAAAGAGGATTGAGTCTGTCGAGCAGAGTTTTCATCTGACCGCTCATCTCGTAATAGTAAATCGGAGTGACGAAAACAACTGTTTCGGCGTTTTTGATTTTTTCCGCGATTTCGGCAACATCATCCTTTATTACGCATTTCTGCGTTTTCTGGCAGGTGAGACAGCCGATGCAGTATTTGATTTCCTTGCCCTTAAGGCTGATGCATTCAACGCTGTGCCCGGCGTCCTTTGCTCCTTCGGCAAGGCGGGCGGCGAGAATGTCGGAATTGCTCTTTGCCCTGAGACTTGTTGTGATTACAACGACTTTACTCATTTCAGATACTCCTTCATAAAAGATTCAATTCTGTCAAACGGTATCGCGTCAGATTTTCCGCCGTCGTACAGGTCGGTATGAGAAGCGCCTTCAATTACAAGCAATTCTTTATTGCCGGCGTATTTGCTGTCTTTAATCATATTTTCATAAGCGTCTTTGCCGAAATAGAAGGAATGCGCCTTGTCTCCGTGCAAAATCATAACAGCGGAGCGGATTTCATTTGAGTATTTCAGTATCGGCTGATTCATAAAGGATTCACACCCGATGACATTCCAGCCGTTGTTTGAGTTGAGCGAGCGGGGATGATATCCTCTTGAGGTTTTGTAATAATCATAATAGTCTTTGACAAAATACGGCGCGTCATCGGGGAGAGGGTCAACCACGCCGCCGCCCGGAGCGTATTCGCCTGAGGCATAATCCTTAATACGCTGAGCACACATAGCCGCCTTCTTTTCGTAGCGGGCTTTCTCGCTGTCTTCGGAGTCAAAATAGCCGTTTGCGTTTACCCTTGTCATATCATACATGGTTGAGGCGACGGTTGCTTTGACTCTTGTGTCAAGCGCCGCGGCGTTTACAGCCAGACCGCCCCAGCCGCAGATACCGATTATGCCGATTCTGTTTTCGTCAACCGATTCATTGAGCGAAAGAAAGTCAACAGCAGCCATAAAATCTTCGGTATTTATATCGGGCGAAGCCATATATCTCGGCTGACCTCCGCTTTCGCCGGTGAAAGAGGGGTCAAACGCTATCGTCAGAAAGCCGCGCTCAGCCATAGTCTGCGCGTAGAGACCGGAACACTGTTCCTTGATCGCTCCGAAAGGACCGCATACCGCGATTGCCGGGAGTTTTCCCGACGCGTCTTTCGGCGCATACATATCGGCGGCAAGAGTGATGCCGTATCTGTTTACAAATGTCACTTTGGAGTGGCTGACTTTTTCGCTTTTCGGGAAAGTCTTGTCCCACTCCGATGTAAGTATCAGCTTTTCTGTTTTCATCATAATTTATTCCTCCTGTTCTGTTTTTATTATAACATCTTGAAATGCTGTTTACAAATTGCTATAATGAATATCGTGTTATTCACAAAAAGAATATCAGAAGGAGGCAGTTATGGAAATAAGAACGCTGAGATATTTTCTTGAGACGGCGAGGGAAGAGAATATGACAAAGGCGGCGGAACTGCTGCACGTGACACAGCCGACGCTTTCAAAGGCGCTTAAATCGCTTGAGGATGAACTCGGGAAAAAGCTTTTTGTGCGGCACAGCTTCAGTATAAGTCTCACAGATGAGGGACTTCTGCTGCGGGAGAGAGCGGAGGACCTTATAAATATGGCCGATAAAATAGAAAAAGAGTTTGTTTCGTTCGACGATATCACGGGCGGCGAAATCTATTTCGGCCTTGCGGAATCATATCAGATTCGTTACCTTGTGAGAGAAATAAGCGCTTTTAAACAGGATTACCCCAATCTTCATTATCATATTACCAGCGGTGACACAGAGCAGGTTGCCGAAAAACTTGACAAGGGTCTGCTGGATTTTGCCGTTCTTGCCGAAATACCCGACAGGCGCAAATATAATTCTCTTGAGTTTCCGGAGCGGGATATCTGGGGCGTGGTTATGTCCGCCGATTTGCCTCTTGCAAAGAAAAAAGCCATCCGCGCGCAGGATCTTATCGGTCTTCCGCTGTTTTGCTCGGGTCAGGGCTGGGAAAAGGATATTCCGCATTGGGCAAAGGAAAACATGGAAAAACTGCACCTTGAAGGATCGTTTCGTCTGTCATACAATGCTTCGCTGTTTGCAAAGGAGCGGCTCGGATATCTGCTGACCTTTGACAAGCTTGTGGATACATCCGAGAGCAGCGGGCTTGTGTTTCGCCCGCTTACTCCGAAGCTTGAGACCAAACTGTTCCTCGTATGGAAAAAGCACCAAACTTTCTCGCCGATTGCGGAGAGATTTCTCAACCGCATAACGGAAGATTTTAACTGAAACCCTTGCG
>JAFWRV010000454.1 GCA_017519685.1 Clostridia bacterium | reverse complement strand
CGGAGAGAATGACATTATTCTTGCCGAAGTCAGAAACCGTATTGTAGAGTATTACGCAGACGCGAAAACAAGAAAGAAAATCCGCGGAAGCAGTGAAGAACAGTTTGTCACAAGCAAGGTCAGACTTGTCAGACCCACGGGGCTGATGTCTGCCGAAGTCAAAGGAATCAGAACTCAGAACTGTCCTTATTGCGGTGCTCCGACTAATATAAACAAAACGGCAAAATGTGAATACTGCGGCAGAATTCTCAACACCGATCTTTTTGACTGGCTGATAAGCGGTATTTCATAATTTGTTCATTTGACTTTTATTTTACTGTATGATAAAATAACGCTGTATCAGTATTCTTTAAAGGAGGAACTGTAATGAAAAAATTCAAAGCAATTATTGCCATGATTCTTGTTGCGCTTATCGCAGCCGGCTCGGTTTCCGCAGCCTCGGCAGTTACGGCAAACAAAAGCGAAAGCGAAGAAAACGGCTCATTCGCTATGGCAAACGAGTTTACGCTTTCCGACTGTATGGCCGGCGCAATAACTTCACTCAGCGATCAGGACTTCTTCAAAATCAAAATCACAAAGGCAGACGTGTTCAACGTAATATTTGAGCATGACGGCGCCGGCGGAAAAATCAATATGTACAGCGTGGAGATTTATGATTCCGCAGAGAAGAAGATTACTTCATTTACCGTCAAAGGCGACGCAAAGAAGACCGGTTCACCTGACTTTACCGCGGCTCTCGACGGAACTTATTACATCAAGGTATTTTCCACAGAGATAGCGACCGGAGCGACCTACACAATCAGCGTCGCTTCCGCAACGGTTGAAGGAATCGACCACAGTCTTGTCAAGCCCGAAATCGAGGTTAACGACACTCTCGGCGAAGCCACAATCATCAAGTCATCCGATATAAAGGAAAAGGCGTTTACAGAGTGGTATCACGGCGCGATTTCCGAAGGCGATGTTGACTACTATACCTTCAATGTCGCGGTTACGGGTTTCATTCAGTTTGAAATCAGAAATTCCGACAACAGCAAAGGCAGCTATACAGCCGATGTGGTTTATACCCTCGGAAACGGCGCAGCCAACCAGGTTATAGGCAGTATCGATATAGGCGCTCTCGATAAAACCTCAAAGAGCGGCGACATCGGTCTTAAAGCCGGAACATACGCTATAAAAGTTTCCGGTAATAACGGCTCAACAGGCGGCTATCTTATCAGAATTTATATCGAACCCGACGCAAACAGCGAGTCCGAGTATAATGATTCACGCGAGTACGCGAACGCTCTCGCTAACGATTCCTTAAAGTTTGCTTCGCTTTCAACTGAAAAAGATATCGACTTCTTCAGCTATGCCGCAAACAAGGACGCCAAAATTACCGTTACTCCCGATAAGGATGATAAGGACAGATACGATCCCGCAGGAAACTGGACTGTTCAGCTTCTTGATTCCAACATCAGTGTCGTTACAACCGTTACCGTCACTGCCGATGCCGATGCAACATTTGATATGACCGATAAAACAGGCGTATATTTTATCAAAGTCAGCTCCGGCAGCAATTACTGCAAGAGCAACTATATTGTCAAAGCGCAAAAAGCGGAACCCACAAAGGATGACAGTGACAAATCCCTTATTGACAGAATCAAGGAACTTGACTGGAAAGGATTCTGGAAAAATAATAACTTCGGAGATCTTCTCAAGAATCTCGGTGACGGTTCCGGCGCCGGATTCCTCGGACTTCTCTTCAATCTTGTTAATCTGTCGTTAGGTACTCTTATCAGATACTTCGCGAACAGACAGGCTCAGTCATAAAATAATTTAAACCGGCCACCGGCAAGGGCATAAGCCCGTTCCGGTGGCTTTTTTCGGAGGATAACAATGTTTGATAAAGATTTCACACCCGTATTGAGATTTGCCGTTGTCAGCGATGTTCATTATAAGGATGAGCATACAATTGAAAGAGACAGGATGAAACAGGCGATTCAGACCGCCTACCGTCTCAGTGATGAGAGCGATTATAAAAAACTGGATGCGTTTTATGTTGTCGGTGATTTTGCGAATAACGGCTCACCTACACAGATGAAGGCGTTCAGACAGACGCTTGATGAAAACATCAGACCCGGAACAGTATGGAATGTTTCCCTCGCTTCCCACGAGTTCGGTTATGACGGACCCGACGGAGCAAAACAGCGGCTCAGAGAAATATTTGGTATTGATACCAATACACACCGCGTAATCAACGGCTTTCATTTCATTTCCGTCGGATGCGACCACGGCTGCAGGTTTGAAGACGGCGAAAAGAAATTTGCTTTCGACAGTCTTGAGGAAGCGGTTGCGGATTCCAGGAAAAAGCCGATATTTTTCTTTCAGCATCCCCATATTACCGATACCGTACTCGGCAGTATCAACTGGGGCGAAGACGACCTGATTCCCATTATGGTGAATTATCCCCAGATTATCGATTTTTCAGGCCACTCCCATGCTCCGATAAATGATCCGAGATCAATTCATCAGAGACATTTCACGGCTCTCGGAACCGGTACCCTGAGCTATTTTGAGGGCGACGATTTTGACAAGTATTACGGGACCGTGTTCCCCGGCGCGGAAAAGGCGGCTCAGATGCTGATAGTTGAAGCGGATGCCGAAAACAGAGTAAGGGTTTATCCTTATGATCTCATTACCGATAACTTCTTCCCTTATGTCTGGAAGATTGACACTCCTTCGGACCCGACTACCTATATTTATACCGACGCGAGATACAACACCGGAGACAGGCCTTATTTCAAAGACGGGGCGAAACCGGAAATCCTGAATCTCAACAGCAGGGGATTTGATGTCAGATTCCCGCAGGCGGCGATAGACTCCGATTATGTCTGCGATTATTCTGTCTATGTAATTGATACCGAGGGAAATATCATAAGGCATAAAAGCGTATGGAGCGAATACTATTTTTATGATATGCCGGAGTGCCTGACAGTGCCTTTTGACGACCTTAAACCGGGCGAGTACAAGGCAAGAATACTTGCGCGTTCTTTCTGGAATCTCAGGTCGGAAAAGTGCATTGAATCGGAATTTGTTAAATTACCCGAATAAATATGTTTACATTCAGTACATTGTATTTTGATATATATATGATAATATAGCCGAAATTGATTATGAGGAGTGTATAACATGAAGAAATTCAAAAGGTTTGTTTCGGTAATTCTTGCCGTTATTATGGCAGCGGGCGCGTTGACGGTAGCGTTTGCCGATGACGCCGTAACACCCGACGGAAACGATGATAAAGAGTCGGCAACGGCGATAACATCAGCCGACGGCGCAAAAGGCGCGATTGCCTCGATGACGGATGTTGATTTCTATTCATTTGAAATCACAGAGGAAGGCATATACAACGCCGTCCTTTCGCACACCGCGACCGAGATAGTTCAGAACTGCTTCAAAGTAACGGTTATCAAAGCCGATGAAACAGTCGCGGCTTTGGCCAACGTCAAGGGCACCGACGCAAAAACGCTTTCGTCCGATTTTTATGCAAAAGCAGGCAAATATTTTGTCAAGGTTACTTCCGCGGACGTTCTTGACAGCGCCGATTACACAATCTCGGTTCAGAAATCCGCTTACAAGTTCACTGAAAGCGAGCCCAATAATGAAAAAGCCGGCGCAACGCAGATAACTCTTGCCGCCCAACAGAAACAATTCAGCGAACCGCATTACGGCGTAGCGGAATACGGTGATACGGACTTTTATAAGTTCAGTACGGACGCGAAGGGATTTGTGCAGATAAAACTCTATAATTCATCACCGGTCAACATTGATCTCCGCGCCACGGTATATAACGCCAAGGATAACCTGATAGCCGTTTTTGACCTTGCTTCCAATCAGGAAGAAACTGTCAGTTCCGATATTCCCGTTGAAAAATCAACTTATTATCTGAAAATCGAGGCAACAGGATCTCTGACGGGCGGATATTCCGTCGCCGTAAGTATGACGGCTGATAATGTCGGCGAAAAAGATTTCAACGATATTATAGCGGCTGCCGAGAATCTTACAGGCGGAAGAACCATTGCCGGAGCGATTTCTTATAAAGAGGATGTTGATTTTTACAGAGTTGACTCAAAACGCGATATCATTGTTAAAATACAATGCGATAAAGCGGACGGCAGAAATAAGACCGACGCGACATGGACAGTCTCTCTTTGCGATGAGAACGGCAACCCGACGGAAACCCATACACTGACATATTCGGGTGAACTCGGCATTGATTTTACGGGCAGAGATTCCGGCGTTTATTATATCAGAATCTCATCCGGTACAAACTATACCGACGGTAACTATTTAATCACCGGGGAAGCGGTAGAACCGGTTCCCGAAGAAAAACCGTTCTGGGATCAGTTTACGGAGCTTCTCAAGAAATTCTGGGTAAACAGCGGCTTTAAAGAGTTTATTGAAATATTGTTTAAAAACGAGAATATAGCCGGAGCATTCATTTCGGCAATCAAGTCAATTTTCGGAGTTGTCTCTGATCTTACCTGACCATGTTTAAAATGCTTGCCGTCATTGGACGGAT
>JAFWRV010000453.1 GCA_017519685.1 Clostridia bacterium | reverse complement strand
GGTGACGGTGAATCTCCGCGTTATCAGCTTGAAAGAAGCAATATCAGCACTTGGTCAAGTTATCAGATGCAAACCCGTTTCAAAGGAACAAAAGGCGCATATATTATGGCTTTGCGTTCTCCCGAGGAAGATAAGCTTTACTGGACAGATGAGCTGATTTTACCCGCAAAAGCGGCTATTGATAATTTTATCAGATTAAACAGATCTCACATTGATTTATCAAGGATTTATGTCGGCGGTTATTCTATGGGCGGAAAAATGACTGTCAAAATGGCATCAATGTATCCCGATTTCTTCGCCGCGGCGTTTCCTCTTTGTCCCGCGATTAACGCCGATGAAAATACCGTTTCAAAACTTGCGGATATGCCTGTATGGATTTCAGCGAGTAAATATGATGTAATTGCCGGATACAACACATATACAAAAGATATCTGGGCAAAGCTTGTTGCTGTCACAAACAGACCCGAGGATTGCCGCCTGTCTGTTTTCGGCAGAGTATGCTATCCTGACGGAAAATATACTCCAAGCAATCATTATGTATGGTTTGCCGCAAATAACGATTTCTTCACTTATGACAATGAAGACTATTATAATATGACAACTTGCGACGCAACCGGTTATATAATCGATCTGGAATATCCTGACGGTCTTATTTCATGGCTTTCATCATTCAGGTCGGAAAACTGTAAAATAACTTATGAGCCGACTGATGCATTCGCAACCGAAAAAGAAGGCTTTTTTGACACCTTCTCACTGGATATGCTTTTCAGACTTATTAAAGCGGTTTTACTTGAGCCCGTTGAATTTTTCAAAGAAGCATTTGATAATTATCTTGTAAAATAAGCAAAAGAAATACCCTTGAGTAACTTCTGATACTCAAGGGTGATTTATTTATCATCTATCTTTGCGGAGCCTGTCGCATAATTCTTTATCCGGGACTACCCACATTGTATTGTATTTATGATATATTACCATTCCCGGTTTTCCGCCGGGAACTTTTTTTAATTCCCTGACTTCGGTGTAATCCACAGCTACTCTTGACGATTCTTCAGCGCTGCTGTTGGTGGCGGCGATAACCGCTGCCTGACGGCAAGTAAGTTCAGGTAATATATCACCGTTACCGACAACGACAACATGAGATCCGGGATATTTTTGAGTATGAAACCATGAATCATCTTTAGCGGACATTTTAAAAGTCAGATTTTCATTTTGAATATTATTTCTTCCGACAAGAATCGTATATCCGTCATCTGAAACATATTCAACAGGGGGCAGGGGCTTTGGGCGTTTTCCTTTAGCCTGCTTGATTCTTTTCAAATATCCCTGATCATATAATTCCTGTTTGATTTCAGTTATATCGGAAACAGATTCGGCTCTTTTGATTGCGTCTAAAACGTTGTTCAGATATTCTGTTTCGATTTCACTTTCTTTAATAAGATTATCAAGCAGTTTTTCCGCGTTTTTAAGTTTATTGTATTCCTTGAAATACTTCCTGGCGTTACCCGCAGGGTCCAGCGAAGGGTCGGCTTTTATTCTGACGTTTTCATAATTATTATAATAATCCGGCACATCATAGTATAAAGAACCCTTTTCGAGAGAATACTGATTTGCGAGGATTAACTCAGCGTAAACCCTGAATTTGTCTTTATCTTTGCAGTCGGAAAGCTCTTTCAGACGGGTATCAAGTTTCCTTGCGGCGCGTGAAATCAGATTTGATACCGATTTCTGAAGGTCGCTGCTCTGCTGTTTTATTCTGTTGATTTTATTTCTTTCGCTGTAAAAGGAATCAATCAAAGCCGAATAAGATGGATAAACAACCGGCTTAACGGAAAAACCGTATTGAGTTATATCAGTAAAAGTAATGTCAAACGGCTTTTCATCTTTATAAAGCATTACCGGTGAGCCTGAAGATATAACTATATTTTTAAATGATTCGACGGTATTGCGTAATTTTCCGATATGTATATCATTAAGCGCCGAAACCTGTTCGTCGTTTCCCGTGACAAGACAGCTGATTTCTCTGCTGATAAGAGGAGAAAGTCCTTCAATATTATTAAGAAGCGCTGAAGATAACAGTTTATTCCCTTCGGATAAAACGCGGTTTACAATTGAATCTGTTTCATCATTTATTAAGTTTAACTTCACCGGTTTCGGGGGAAGAACATATTTAAATCCCGGAAGAACCGACCTGCCGGTAGCGGGATTAAAATCATTTTTCTTTACCGCTTCCAGAATTATACCGTCATTATTAAGGATGATGAAATTACTGTGTTTTACAATTGCTTCAAAAACGATTTTAAAATCCACCGGATCGCCGATTTCATTAAAACCGCTGAGCAATATATAAATAATCCTGTCGGACCCTTCCTGAATAATATCTGTTATCGTGCAGCCCGTTAGATGCTTTCTCATAAACATACAAAGCATCGGAGGGACGGCGGGATTCTCAGGAGAGGTTTCGGTCAGATTTATTCTGGGAATACCGGCGGAAGCGGATATATATAGTTTTTTCTGGCCGCTTCTCGACCTTAAAGTAAAAATAATCTCATCAACGGACGGCTGATGAATCTTATCAATTCTGTATCCGGTGATTTCTTTTTTTAACTCCGAAGCGACAAGTCCGAGAGTTAATCCGTCAATAGGCATTGTTTACTCCGTAATATTTAACAGGATTGCTTTGATTCAGCATAACGCAATCAATGTCAAACTTTTCTTCAATTAGTTTTTTTAACTGATATACCGCAGGATATTCTGTTTCATAATGTCCGGCGGAATATACCGAGATATTCAATTCTGACGCTTTTAAAAATTCATGGTGCTTTATTTCACCGGTAACATAAGCGTCAATATTGTTTTTTGCCGCTTCTTCAATGAAATCTCCGCCCGCGCCGCCGCAAACTGCGACAGTACGGATTTTTTTATTGCCGCCGTAAAACGAAATATGTGTGCCGAGCTTTTCCGACAGGAAGGCAGCGAATTCTTCAGGCGATTCAATGTCGGTTTCGCCGGTAAAACACATAGAAGCGTCGCCGTTAAATCCCGACTGTTTTATATTGCTGAGGCATATTTTTTCAGCAAGAGCTTTATTAACGCCGACTGATGATTTATCAAAACATGTATGAGCGCAGATTATATTTATTCCGTTCTTTATAAGATTATAAACAGGAGTATCCGTTTCAACAGAATCAAGAGAATTAAAAATAACAGGATGATGCGTTATTATGAGGTTGCATCCGTTTTTTATCGCGTTATTAATAACTTCATTTGTTGCGTCAAGCGCAAACCCTGTTTTGATTACTTCAGCATCCTTACTGCCGACAAGAAGACCGCTGTTATCCCATTCGCACTGAGAATCAAACGGCGCAAATGTGTCAATATAATTATAAATATCAATTACTCTGCAACTCATTTAATCTTGCCTCCGCTTCCGATATAATTTTATCAAAATAATTATAGTTTTGCTCAGAGCCGAATTTTTCTTCAGATTCCCGTCTGACTTTAAGATATCTGACTGTTTTTCTGACTGCTCTTAAAGATATCTCATTATTGATTTCAATCAGACTGCCGAAATATAAGTAATAATCCGGGTATGTTTTACTGATTCCGGTATATTCGGCATACATGCAGTTGTAAACTCTTCCGGTATCCGAGCATACTGTTTCATATTTTATTTCAAACAGATTATCAATTAGATATTTTCTCACATCTTCACTGTGGGACTGAGGCTGAAGTATCAGGCGTTTTTCGGGATTTTTAAGCCATTCGGCCCTGCTTAAAATATCCGATATAAGAGTACCGCCCATACCGCAAATTATTATATCGTCAACTTCATCTTTTCTGATATTGTCAAGGCCGTCGGATAAACGCAATTCTATTCTGCCGCTCAGTCCATATTGATTAACTGTCTTTTCCGCGTTAAAAAGAGGGCCCTTGCGTAAATCACATGCAAGGACCGATTTTGCAATATTGTTCTGAATAAGATAAACGGGCAAAAAAGCGTGATCGGTACCTATATCGGCAACCCTTGAATTGTGCCTGACAAATTCAGATACGGTTTTAAGTCTTGAACTTAATTCAAGCATTCTGAGAAAGGAAATTGTTTATTTTCTCAATAAGAGCTTTGGAATCGACGCCGTGAACCATACATGCCTGCTCAACGGTTTCCATTCTTGAAGCGGGGCAACCGAGGCAATGCATTCCCATTTCAAGGAAGAAAGGAGCTGTTTCCTGAGCGTTGTCAAGAATCTCGCCGATTGTCATATCTTTATTAATCTCTGTCATAATTATATCTCCTTGTTTTTTTTAGTATTTTATCATAACGCATTGTTAAATTCAATATTAAAACGGTACTATTATTATATAATTTACTTATTGATTTTATGAATTTCAACTAATATAATATTATAAAATATTAAAGAGGTGGACTATGCAGCTGTTAAGTATTGATAAGGAAAATTACATCGGTCAGGCCGACCCTTATATTTTTGAAAGCAATGGTAAATATTATATTTACACTACCGGAGATGACGGAATATACGCGTATTACTCAGATAATCTGTTTGACGGCTGGAAATTTTACGGTAAAGTATTCACATATCCGGATGTTGAAAGTTTCTGGGCTCCGAGTGTAATAGAGTTAAACGGATTATACTATATGTACTGCTCTTTTGAGTTTTACGGCGATACTCCCGATAAGGGCGGTCACAGACAAACAATGCATGTTTCTGTTTCAAAAAGTCCGTTAGGACCTTTTGAAAATGCGAAACAAATTTTGCATCCTTTTTCAATTGATTCTCATATAGTTAAAAATGAAAGCG
>JAFWRV010000452.1 GCA_017519685.1 Clostridia bacterium | reverse complement strand
TGCCGTAGCCGTCCTTCTGAACAGTCATCGCGGCAATGTTTTCCGTCTTCATGAATGAATCCGCGAGGAATGAACGGATTTCATATCTCTTTGATCCCGCCGTGCCGAGCAGAGCATAGGTCGCTCCGCCGTTTTCATCGACTTTACCGCCTGTCAGCGGCTTTGTGCGGAGATACTGATGATCGTGTCCGCTGAGCACAAGGTCAACATCGCATTCGTCAACAACCTTGACAAGCGCCTTCTGAAGATAGAGGGCGTCGGGCCATTTGCCGTCTTTGCCGAGGGTGTAGGGCGATTTATGCACGGCAAGGATTTTCCAGTCCTTGTCTGTTGAATTCAGATCGTTTTTCAGCCATTTGAGCTGGGCAAGCGAAAGGGAGAGAACGTCGTTGGAATTGAGCACGGCGAAATGAGCGTTGCCGTAATCGAATGAATAGTTTACTCCGTTGAGATTCTGGACACTTTCGCTTGTGTCGAGATTGAACATATTTTCAAACCAGTGCCAGACACCGAGACCGTCGTGATTTCCCGCGACGGGAACAACAGTCGCTGTCCTGTTGAGCTGAGCGAAACTCTTGTCGTAGAGATCCCATTCCTCATTGGTCGAGTCGTTGGTAAAATCGCCGGCGTTGATAACAAACTCAGCCTCGGGCATCATTTCAAATGCCGCTCTGAGCGTGTCGGCGCCCTTCTCAAAATTTTCCGCGGAACTCGCCTGCACATCGGCAACGGCGATGAAATTGAACGCGCTGTCGCCGTCATCTGTGACAAACACTCCGGGCTCGCTGCGAACGGTTTCGCTTCCTACGGTGTATTCATATTCTGAGCCGGGCTCAAGGGCCGTTATTTTTGCCTTGTGGCAGTAATTGCCTTCCCACTCAAAAACATCCTCATAGGTTATCTCGGGTTTACCGGGTCCGCTGATTTCGACAAGAGATTTTTCATCGTTTTGGGTGTACCAGGTAATTCCCCTCTCGGTCGCGCTGCTGCCGTTTACGGTGACGTTGATTCTGAATGGCTTTTCCCCCTGAATATCATCTGCGCTCGCGGGGCAGATGCCGAATGCCGTTATCACAAGTAACAAAGCGCATAAAACAGAGACGAATTTTTTAAACATACAAATCTCTCCTTTTCGTAAATCAGACGCCCGAATAAGCGTTGAAGCCGCCGTATATCGGGAGAATAACGCCTGTAATGAATCCCGAATAGGTTTCATCGCAGAAAAACGCGAGAGCGCCGCTCAGATCCTCGGGCACGCCGAAACGTCTCATCGGAGTATGGGAAATAATCTTTTCCGAGCGCGCGGTCAGGGAACCGTCCTCATTAAACAGAAGATTGTGATTCTGATTTGTCGCGAAGAAACCGGGAGCGATTGCGTTGACTCTGATTCCCGCTTCGGCGAAATGAACCGCAAGCCACTGCGTAAAGTTTGAAACGCCCGCCTTTGCCGCGGAATACGCGGGTATTCTTGTCAGGGGGCAGAACGCGTTCATTGATGAAATATTGAGAATGCTGACATTCTTTCTGCCTATCATATCCTTGGCGAAGCACTGTGTTGTCAAGAGCGTGCCGAGAATATTGAGATTGAAAACAAACTGGATTCCGCTTGCGTCAAGGTCAAAGAAAGTCTTGACTCCCTCAACCTTATTGTCAAGGTCGCCCTCCTCGAAAATATCCTTGGAGGTTGTGCCCTTGGGATTGTTTCCGCCGGCGCCGTTGATGAGAATATCGCAGGGGCCGAGTTCGGAATTTATTCTCTTTCTTGCCGCCTCAAGACTCTCCGGCTCGAGAACATTGCAGCCGACCGCAATAGCGGTGCCGCCCGATGCCGTGATTTCGTCAACGACCGCCTGAGCCGCTTCTTCCCTTAAATCAAGAACGGCTACCTTGACGCCGAGTTCCGCGAGCGTTTTCGCAAAGCCGCTGCAAAGGACTCCGCCGCCTCCGGTTATAACCGCTGTTCTGTTTTTAAGATTTTCATGTGTCATTTCATTTCACCTCAACCGCATTATTTGTTATTGAAGAACGGTAGCATGCGGCAATTATTTTTGCCGCTTTTCCGCCTTCTGCAGAGTTTAACGGGAACGGTCTTCCCGTATTAATACAATCGTAAAACTCCCGGATTATCGCCGAATGGCCGTGTCCCCAATAGGACCTGCCCGTGAACTCCCTGTCGAGTTTTCCGCAGAGCAGCTCAAATCCGCCGTCCGGGTATATTCTGTAAAGCTTTTCGCCTTCGATGCGGAGCAGCGCCTTTTCAAAAGTCAGCTCAATAATCACATCGGAATTTCCTGAAAATCCTGTGGTCGCGAAGACGATACCCGTCGCCCCGCACCCGAGTTCCATACGGACCGTCGCGGTATCCTCAACGGCTATTTTGCCTTTAAGACGGTCGGTATGCACATGAGCGCTCAGGCGCCTGCATCCTCCCGATAAATACTGAACGAGGTCAACCGTATGTATCGCCTGGTTAATCAGCACGCCTCCGCATTCCTTATCGGCTGTGCCGTGCCAGTCATCGGAATAATATTTTTCGTCCCTGTCCCAGGTCAGAAACGCTCTGACGGCAGTCAGCTTTCCGAACTTTCCGCTGTCTGTGATTTCCTTGGCGAGAACGGAACTGTTATTATATCTGTTCTGAAAACAGACTCCGAGATATCTGCCGTATTTCTTTTCCGCCTCCGTAAGCTCATCAACCTCTTTTGAGGAAACCGAGCACGGCTTTTCGAGAAACACGTGAGCGCCGTTTTCAAGCGCTTTTATCGCCATCGGAGTGTGAAGATAATGCGGTGTCGCGATATGAACGCAATCCGGTTTCACGGCTTTCAGCATTTCGCCGAAATCCGTGTATGCCGCCGCGCCGTAACGCGCCGCCTTTTCTTCCGCTCTGTCTTTTTTTATATCAACCGCGGCAACTATCTCAGCGCCGGGAATCTCCTCAAGCGCCCTGAAATGGCTTTCAGATACATTTCCGCAGCCGACAACTGCAACTCTCATTCTTTTTCTCCGTATCAGAATGTATTGGACATATCGCCCTGAACAACTTCTTTGACCGTATCTTTATCCGCCTTGCCCGAGGCAATCTTCTTCTGAAGTTCGGAATAAAACAGATCCTCATCAACGGGCAGGCTGATTTCTCTGCCGAGCCAGCTTGAAAGATGGGCGGCGTTGGATATGGAAAGACCGTTGATTCCCTCTTCGCCGTTCGCCACAAGAGATTCTCCCCTGATTATCGCCGCGGCAAATCTGCTGACCACCTCGCGGTGCTGCTTGTTTCTGCCGTCGGTGGGAACATCTTCCCATTCGCCTTCGATTTTTCCGAATCCCTCTTCAGAATTTTTGAGGTTGTCGGAAACTCTCTGTTTGAGTCTGAACAGTTTGAGCGATTCGCCGTTTTCACAGACAAGCTTTCCGCCGTCAAGCGTAATCTCAAGTCTGTTTGTTCCCGGATAATCGCCTGTTGTGGTAATGAATGTGCCTGTGGCGCCGTTGGGATACTCGGCATATATCGTTACATCGTCTTCAACTTCTATGTCGTGCCATTTGCCCTCGTGGCAGAACGCCGTTATCTTTGAAGGCATACCGCATATCCACTGCCATAAATCGAGATTGTGGGGGCACTGGTTGAGAAGAACGCCTCCGCCTTCTCCCGCCCAGGTGGCTCTCCATCCGCCGGAGTTGTAATATGCCTGGGTGCGGTACCAGTCTGTGATAATCCAGCTGACACGCTTGATTTCCCCGAGTTCTCCTCCTCTGACTATTTCACGCATTTTTCTGTAAACACAGTTGGTGCGCTGGTTATACATAATTCCGAAAACAAGGTTCGTCTTTGCCGCCGCCTCGTTCATTTCACGCACCTGCTTTGTATAAACGCCGGCAGGCTTTTCGGTCAGAACGTGAATGCCTTTTGAGAAAGCGTACTGCGCAATGGGAGAATGCGAATAGTGGGGAGTCGCGATGATGACCGCGTCAACCTCTCCGCTGTCTATGAGCGCTTCCGCGCTGTCATAGGTCTTTATGCCGGGCAGAAGCTCCTTCATTTTTTCGTTTCTTTCGGGAATAAGGTCCGCACAGGCGGTGACACGAAGCTCGTGATGATTGCCCGCGACATAATCCCTGATATGACTTGAGCCCATGTTGCCGACTCCGATTATGCCGAGTCTGACGGGCTGAACTTTTTCAACAAGTCTGTGAATCGCCGAGCAGGCCGCGGCAAACGACGCGCTGTTGTCGGGATAAACATATTTCTCATTCATCTTGAGAGAAAGACTGTCATCAACCTCAAGGTCCTTAAGTCCGTCAAAAACTCTCAGATGCGGCTCAACGCTGAGAATGATTTTTCCTTCGCGTTTGTCAAGCATTCTGAGCATTCTCTCAAGCTCGCCGTCGCCCTCTCCGGCGGGAACAATTGTTTCCGTGCCGTAAATGGCGTCTTTTATGTGCATATAGGTAATTTTGTCGCAGAGGGTTTCAAAAGCGGGGAAGGTTCTGTTCGGATTGATAAGATAGTTCGCGGGGTCGAAAATAACTCCGAGACGGTCTCCGAAATATTCCTGTATTTCAATGGCTCTTTCGGGCGTGTCGCCGTAAATGCCTCTCTCGTTTTCGTGGCAGCAGAGCACGCCGCGCTCACGGGCATAATCCGCCATAGCGCCGATTCTTCTGAAAACCTCGTCTTTGTATTCCTCTCTGCTCTCGCCCTTGAGAAAATAAAAGCTGAACATTCTGATGTACTTTGATTCAAGAATTTTCGCTACCTCAACGGTATTCTTGAACGCCTCGAAATGCGGAGCGAAATCGTCGGTGATTTCAATCTTGCCGTAATGGGAACCGATTGAGGAAACCTTCATTCCTCCCTCATCGAGTCTTTTCTTGAGCTCTTTCGCTTCCTCAACGGTGAAATCCGAAATATTCTTTCCGTCGCAGTTGCGCAGCTCCATATACTCGATTCCGTTCTTCTTACAGGCTTCAATCTGTTCGGAAATCGCTCCCGACGCCTCATCGGAGAATGCTGCGAAGAGAAAATGTGCCATAATAATTACCTCCCGTTTTTATGTGAAATTACAAATTATTTTATTGTCCTCAGCGGTAACAAATACCGTTTTCAGGGGTTCGTCCGCGCCGTTTACCATTCTCGTTGTTATCGCGTCCTCAACATTTCTTCTGATGCAGGAGCGGATATCTCTCGCGCCTCTCGTTCCGTCAACGGAGAGCGCGGCGATCGTTTCGGTCGCTTTCTCATCATAGTCAAAGGAAATGCCTTTGTCCGCAAGGGGATCCTTAAGCTCATCAAGCAGCAGTCCGGCTATCTTCCTGTAATTGTCAAGTGACAGGTCGTTGAACACGACAACCTCATCGACTCTGCCGATGAATTCGGGTCTCAGGAATTCATTGAGCGCCTTGAGCGCCTTTTCTTTTGACGCCTCGTTCTTTGTCTTTCCGAAGCCGAGGGCGCTGCCCGCGCGGTTGCTGCCCGCGTTTGAAGTCATAATGATAATCGTGTTTTCAAAGCTGACATTTCTGCCCTGAGCGTCGGTTATCTTGCCTTCGTCGAGAATCTGGAGAAGGATGTTCATGACATCGGGATGCGCCTTTTCTATTTCGTCAAACAGCACGACGGAGTAGGGCTTTCTGCGCACCTTTTCGGTTAACTGACCCGCTTCGTCATAGCCGACATATCCCGGAGGAGAGCCGATTATTCTCGACACCGAATGTTTCTCCATAAACTCGCTCATATCGAGTCTTATCAGAGTTTCGGGTGTTTCAAAAAGTTCTTTCGCGAGAAGTTTAACAAGCTCGGTCTTACCCACTCCGGTCGGTCCGACGAAGATGAATGACGACGGACGGCGGCGGGGATTTATCTGAACTCTGCCCCTGCGAATAGCGGCGCAGACAAGCTCAACCGCCTCGTCCTGGCCGATAAGATGCGCCTTGATATTGCTCTCAAGCTCGGCAAGACGGCGAAGGTCGCTCTCGATAACCTTGCTCGCGGGAATGCCCGTCCAGAGCTGGATAACCTTCGCGAGGTCGTCCTCGGTAACGAGATTGTCCGACGCGAGCTCCTCAAGTTTTTTAAGCTCGTCTTCCTTGTTTATGAGCTCGGTTTTTATCTTTGCTATTTCCTCGTAATCGGCTTCGCCCATATTTTCCTCGAGGCGCGCTTCCTCTTCCTGAAGCTCCTTGAATTCTTCAAGAGCCGCCTCATAATCGCTTATCGCCTTGTTTCTGAGGTTTGCGCAGGTGCACGCTTCATCAAGCAGGTCTATCGCCTTGTCGGGCAGGAATCTGTCATTGATATATCTTTCGCTGAGAACAACGGCTTTTTCCACCAGCGAGTCATTGACTCTGACTTTGTGGAAATTCTCATAGTAGCTCTTGACGCCTATGAGCATCTCGGTTGTCTGCGCGACCGACGGCTCCTCAACCTTAACCGGCTGTAAGCGGCGCTCAAGTGCCGCGTCTTTTTCTATGTATTTTCTGTATTCGGTGAACGTTGTGGCGCCGATAATCTGGATTTCTCCTCTTGAAAGGGAGGGCTTGAGAATGTTCGCGGCATTCATTGAACCCTCGCTGTCACCCGCGCCGACAAGCTGATGGACTTCATCAATAAACAGGATGATATTTCCTTCGGATTTTACCTCGTCAATAAGTCCCTTGATTCTGCTCTCAAACTGGCCTCTGAACTGGGTG
>JAFWRV010000451.1 GCA_017519685.1 Clostridia bacterium | reverse complement strand
GGCAAATGCGCCAAGAAGCTCTCTCCCTGGTTTGACGACAGACGGCATTCAACAGTTGAGCAGATAAGGGCGCAGCTTGAGTACCGCGAAGCAAACAAAGCGGCGGCCGCGGCGTTTCATGTTTCGGAAACCTACGGCAAAAGCGGCAGGAAGCTGCTCGTTGACGGCGAGGCGAACAAATTCACCGTAACCTCGGCAACCGACCTTGCGGCGGACAACCCCGATATACTTGATTTTTCACAGATTACCTCTGTTGATATTGATATCGACGAGGATGAGGACGAGGTTAAGAAAACCGTCAACGGCGAAACAGTCAGCTACGATCCCCCGAGATATGAATATTCCTATGATTTCAGAGTTACGATAAAGGTTGACCATCCTTATTTTGACGAAATGAGATTTGACCTCAATCCCTTCAGCGTAAAGACGGGTCAGCGCTCGATGGCGAAGCTTGCCGAGGCGGGCAAATCGCTGACAGCCGAGGATATGATTGCGCGTTCCGTAAAGGAATATACGGAATATGTCGAGCTCGGGGAAGCGATTAAAAAGACGGTTGAGGAGCATAAAAACAGCCGGAAACCGTCAGCCGGGAAAACGGAGTTTGATCCCGAAGCGCAGAATAAGAAGATGGAAGAAATTATGCGCAGGATGCAGGAAGAAGTCTTTCCCGCCGCCCGCGCCGAGGCCGGTATCACCGAAGAGCAGGCAAATACCTTCGCGCTGGCGCTGAATAATTATACTCAGGCGGCAAACGGGACCGCGCCTCAGTCGGCGTTTATGGAGCAGGCGGCGGCCGACGCGGGAATCAGCGCCGCTGCGGCCGTGACATATATGGAAGCCATGCAGAAATACAGCAATGAGATTTTCGGAAACGGTTCCTCCGGGAACAGTGCGGCTCCGAAGACCGTCACCTGCCCGTATTGCGGCTCGTCAACGGAAATGACCGCCGACGGCAAATGCAGATTCTGCGGCGGAGACCTTAAATAAAATCAACAGTTCCGCGGGAAATCCCGCGGAACTGTTTTTCCGATATGAATATTAATTGACAATAATATTTACGGCGGGACAGATGAGTCCCGCCGTTTGCTTAACTGTTTTTGATATCCTCTTTGAATTCCTCGTTGATATCCTCATAAGCCGACAGCATCGGCTCAACGTCTTTGCCCTTCTTTCTGTCAAAGTAGTTCCTTGTGATTTTAACCACAAGACCGCTCAGGGCGACAACACAGATAAGGTTGGGCACCGCCATAAGGCCGTTGAAGGTGTCGTCAATGCTCCAGACAAGGTCGCTGTGAATGACCGATGAAGCGGCAATCAGAACAACATATATGACTTTGAAAATATTGACCGCTGTTTTGCGCTTTTTATCGCTGAGCTTATTGAAGCAGAAGTCAACCGCTTTCTCGCCGTAATAAGACCAGGCGATAACCGTGGTGAAAGCGAAAAGCGGGAGAATAACCGAGAAAACGGCGGTTCCGAAGCCGCCGAAGTTTTCCGTGAAAACAGACATCGACATAACGCTGTCCTCTTTGCCGGTTTCAAGGGTTGAAACATCAAAGGTTGTCAGGAACATAAGAGCGGTAAGCGAGCAGATAACGAAGGTATCGAAGAAAACCTCAAACACTCCCCAGAGTCCCTGCATGACGGGCTCTCTGGTTTCGGACGCGGAGTGCGCGATAACGGAGGAGCCGAGTCCCGCTTCATTTGAGAAGACGCCTCTTGCCATACCTTTTTTTGATGACCTGAGAGAAAGAGTATCCGAGAATTCCGCCGCCTGCCGCCCGGAAATTGAATGCCTTTGTGAAGATGAGCGAAAACGCCTTGGGAACGGCGGAAACATT
>JAFWRV010000450.1 GCA_017519685.1 Clostridia bacterium | reverse complement strand
ATGCGCATTGATCTGAAGACCAGGAAGCCGGTGCTTGCCAATACGACCGGCGGACTGTCCGGACCGGCCGTATTCCCGGTTGCGGTCCGCATGGTATATCAGGTTCATAAGGCCGTCTCCATTCCGGTCATCGGAATGGGCGGCGTTTCAAGCGCTGAGGATGTTATTGAAATGATGCTTGCGGGAGCGACGGCGGTTGAGGTCGGCGCGGCAAACCTGATTAATCCCGCGGCGTGCAAAGACATAATCGAGGATTTGCCCCGCGTGATGGATAAATACAAAATAGACAGACTTAAAGATATAATCGGAGGTGCGCTCAATGGGTAAGGATGTAATAATCGCCTGTGATTTTTCAAGCGCTGAGCAGACTTTTGCGTTTCTTGATAAATTTCAGGGGAGAAAACCGTTTGTCAAAATCGGAATGGAGCTTTTTTACGCTGAGGGACCTCAGATTGTCAGAGAAATAAAAAAAAGGGGTCACAGGATATTCCTTGACCTCAAACTTCACGATATTCCCAATACGGTAAAAAAATCAATGGCTGTGCTTTCGTCACTCGACGTTGACCTGTGCAATCTTCACGCTGCGGGAACCATCCGTATGATGGAGGCGGCGCTTGAAGGGCTGACAAGACCCGACGGAACAAGGCCGCTGCTTATCGCCGTGACACAGCTTACCTCGACAGATGAGGAGAGTATGAAAAAAGACCTCCTTATAAACGAGCCGATAGACAAAGTCGTTATGCATTATGCTCACAACGCGAAGCTCGCGGGTCTTGACGGCGTTGTCTGTTCGCCTCTCGAAGCCGGGAAGGTTCACGAAATATGCGGCAGGGATTTCCTTACCGTAACGCCCGGAGTTAGGTTTGCAGACGGCGAAATCGGCGACCAGAAAAGGGTTATGACTCCGGAGCAGGCAAAGGCAATCGGCTCCGATTATATAGTGGTCGGAAGACCTATAACGGCGGCGGAGGACCCCGTTGCCGCGTACGAAAGATGTATATCCGAATTTGTTGACTGACAGGAGGCAGAGTATGAATATCAAAGAAAGAACGGCAAAGGATTTGCTCAGTATCAGGGCGGTGTTTTTCAGACCCGAAGAGCCCTTCATCTGGGCGAGCGGAATCAAAAGCCCGGTTTACTGTGACAACAGACTGACTCTGACGGCTCCCGAGGTCAGAAACAACATTGAAAACGGGCTTGCGCAGACAGTCAGGGAAAACTATCCGGATTGCGAAGTCCTTATGGGAACCTCTACCGCGGGTATCGCCCACGCCGCAATCACCGGCCACATTCTCGGCATGCCGATGGGTTATGTCCGCTCCGGCGCCAAGGACCACGGAAGACAGAACCGCATTGAAGGCAGACTCGAAAAGGGTCAGAAGGTTGTTGTTATTGAGGATCTCATTTCAACAGGCGGAAGCGTTATCGAGGTTGTTGACGCTCTCAGAGAGGCGGGCGCCGAGGTGCTCGGAATCGCGTCCATATTTACCTACGGAATGCAGAAGGGAATCGACCGTCTCAATGAAGCGAACGTTAAAAATGTTTCACTGACAGATTTTGACTGTATCGCGCAGGTCGCGGCTCAGGAGGGCTATATAAAACCCGAAGATGTCCAAAAACTCATTGCTTTCCGCAATAACCCCTCCGATGAAAGCTGGATCGGAGGAAATAAATGAGATCGCTGATAAATATTCTTGATTTATCCGTTGAGGATATAAAAGAACTTATTGACACGGCAAACGATATAATTGACAATCCCGAAAAATACAGGGAAGCGTGCAAATACAAGAAACTCGCGACTCTGTTCTTTGAGCCGTCAACGAGGACCCGTCTGAGCTTTGAAGCGGCAATGCTTGAGCTCGGCGGCAGCGTGCTCGGCTTTTCGGAGGCGGCAAGTTCATCGGCGGCAAAGGGAGAGAGCGTCAGCGATACCGCGAAAACAGTCAGCTGTTACGCAGATATCATAGCGATGCGTCATCCCAAAGAAGGCGCGCCGATGATAGCGTCGATGAGCGCTTCGGTTCCCGTCATAAACGCGGGCGACGGCGGTCACAATCATCCGACACAGACCCTTGCCGATCTTCTCACGATTTACCGCGAAAAGGGAAGCTTTGATAATCTGACAGTCGGCTTCTGCGGAGACCTTAAGTTCGGCAGGACAGTTCATTCACTGATAAGCGCGATGTCAAGATACTCCGGCCTCAGGGTATATCTGATTTCACCTAATGAACTGAAACTTCCGAGTTATATCAAGAAAGATGTTCTCAAGGAGAAAGGCATCCCCTATGTTCAGACGAACAATCTTGAAGAAGCAATGCCTGAACTTGATATTCTTTATATGACAAGGGTTCAGCGTGAGCGTTTCTTCAACGAGGAAGATTATCTCCGCTTAAAGGACAGTTATATTCTCGAGCCCGGAAAGCTTGTAAACGCCAAAAGCGACCTTGCGATTATGCATCCGCTGCCCAGAGTAAACGAAATCAGCGTAACAATAGACAGCGACCCGAGAGCGTGCTATTTCAAGCAGGT
>JAFWRV010000449.1 GCA_017519685.1 Clostridia bacterium | reverse complement strand
CGTCGCTTGAGTCTTGAGATATTACCACAATTTACTCCGAAAACGACATGCTTCTTATCAATTTTGTAAATTATGTACTCTCAAATCTGTAAATCGTGTTACAACAAATTTGTAAAGTTGATATTGATTTGAATTCAGAAATGTGTTATACTATCATCGAAAACAATGTAGGATGTGATTGTAATGATATATAAAAAGAGAATAGCAGACAGTCTTCTTGAACTGAAGCTTGAGGCTTTCGGCGCAACTTTGATTGTTGGCCCTAAAGGTTGAAAGATTAAAAAGCTGGTGAATAAATGAACGCAGTAATCTTTGCCCGGTATTCATCCGACAGTCAGCGCGAAGAATCTATTGAAAGACAGTAATAAAGCATATATTTGAAGTCGAAATGGATGTATTTGACGATTATTCGATAATCGTATATAACCGCAAGGCCGGCGTAAAACGAGTCCGCCTTTCGGCAGCAGTGAATTATTCGGTTCGGATGCGGACAATCAAAGTCCGCCAAAGAAAAATAGGAACTCTATTTCACCCGATCAGTGTAAATAAGAGTTCCTGTTTTCTTTTATATAGATTTATCTGTTTCGTTTTTTCGGTTATAATACAATCGGAAAAGGGGATAATCTTCTTTTCCGCCGGCAGAACATAAACCGCTGATTCATTCATGGAGGTATAAGTATGGGATTCCTTGATCCGATTTACGACCCGTTATATGATTATGACGGAGACGGAAAACTTGATTCTTTTGAAGAAGAAGAAATGTTTTTTGATTATCTGTTATTTTCGGATTTTCCGGAAGATGAAAATACGAATTCGGATTCTTTCGGCGATGATTTCGATGTCGAATTCGATCCCTTCGAGTTTGACCCTCTGCTTGATGATATCAGCGAACTTGATGATGAGCAGATTCAGGAGCTTCTTGATCTTGGTTTGATAGATAAAGAAGATATCGAATCTTATTCACCGGATTTTTTTGAAGATGAAGACACGGATTCAGAATCTTTCGACGATGGAATGAATGATGAATTCGATTCCTTTGAGTTTGACCCAATGTTTGATGAAATCAGCGAGACTGACGATAATCAGATTTATGGTCTTCTTGGATTGGATTTGACAGATGAATATGATACAGAATCTTGAGATCCGGATTGTTTCCCGGAAAACCTGCTGTATCAGAATCCGTCGGTAAAGAATGACACTTCACGCGGGAACATTCCGAAAAAATCAGATTGCGGATTATTGATAATAATGCCCGGATTATACAGCGCATTATCGGTTCCGCTTAAAAGGACCTGTGACGCGGCGGCGGTATCCATTACCAGGTCCGGTTTAAGCGAACGGCTGATATTGACCTCCGCTTTGCCCTGCTCAACGGTTACCGCGAATTGTTCATCACCCGCCTGAATTGTAAATTCTCCGTTTTGTACGGGATAGTTGTGTGTTTCAAGCACTTTTTTAACATTCAGAATTCGCGCGGAACCGGTATTATGCAGCCTGATATCACAGCTTTTAATATCGCGTATCACATTGAAAAGCGGAGTATTTTCGGGTAGCTTTGAGAAACTGAGCTTTGACTGATTGCTCTCAAAGTTTCTTAAGAATCCGAGTATTCCGAGCATTGATTCAAAAGAGTCAAAATAGATTTCACTGACAAAAATTGTGCTTTTATCTCTGTCAATTTCTATTGTCGCATAGGCGCCGTCTTTATATATGTAAGTATATTTCTGTGAGTAATACGGCTTATCGGAATAGGCCTCCGTATTCTCTCTGACGAAACACAGATTTAAATTGCGGGCGCATTTATTGTAAAGCGCAAGCAGTTTGGCTGAATCGTTTCCCTCATACAGGGTTACATCGGTGTTCCTTTTGATTTCCCGCAATCCGGAAAACGGAACAACAGCGCTGACACAGCGGCCGACACTTTCGTAGCCAAGCTTTCTGTAATATTCTTCGGAAAAAGGATAAAGAATGCTTATGTCATATCCGCCATCGCTTATCAGCCGGGCAAAGAGCTCCTTTACAGCGCCCTTACCTCTGTGTTCGGGTTTCGCGGCAACACCGGCAACGGCTGCGCACGTCAGAGTTCCGATGCCGTAACAGCACTTCTTTTCGAGTATCTCAAAGTCGGCAAAGAGCGTTTTGTTATCATCGTCAAAAGCTCCGAGAACCTTTTCGCTCGGCAGAACGGAATCCGGGTTGCCGATTTCGCACGAATAGGAAAATGCCTGCGAGGTTATTTTATCGTGCTCAGGCACATCGTCTTGTGTAAGATATCTTATAATCATTTTATCTCTCCGTCACGATTTGTTATCATAATTATAGCACAATAAAGACAGGTTTAAAAGGGCTTTCACGTTTTTGAATAAAATAATCCGTAAAACATATTTTTGCACGGTTGATTACTCCCGTTCGCTTTGGTATAATGATAATATCAATACGGACGGGAGATTTTAAATGAAATACGGTAAAACTCTGAGAAACAAAGTGTTTGAATATGTTAAGGAAAAGTACGGCAGTGATATTGAATATCCGTGGATGAGATACCCCGATTATGCCGTTTTCAGACATAATGATAATAAAAAGTGGTACGGCCTTGTAATGAATATTCCACGCAGCAGACTCGGTCTTTCCGGTGAAGAAAACATAGATATTCTTAATGTCAAGCTTGACGATATTCTTTACCGTGATTTGCTTCTTAAACAGGACGGATTCTTTCCGGGATATCATATCAGCCGCGGCAACTGGATTTCCGTTTCCCTTGACGGGACAGTTGATTTCAGTGAGATTTCCTCTCTTATAGACCGCAGTTTTGCCGTTACGGCTTCAACGGCATCAAGGCAGAAAATCAGAGCGCCAAAGCATTGGATAGTGCCTGCCAATCCGAAGTATTATGATATCGAGCACGCGTTTGATTATGATGACGTAATAAACTGGAAACAGGGCAGGGGAATCAGGACGGGCGATACTGTTTATATGTATGTTGCGGCTCCTGTGTCAGCGGTGCTGTATAAGTGCGAGGTAATAAAAACCGATATACCCTATTATTTCGCCGACGGTAAACTGACGCTCAACGCGCTTATGCAGGTCAGAGTTGTCATAAGATATTCACCGGATGTTTTTCCTTTTGACCGTCTTAAAGACGAATTCGAAATTTATGCTGTCAGAGGTCCGCGGGGAGTTCCGCCCGCTTTCATAAAAGCCGCGGAAGCAGAATAATTATTCTGATGCCCTCGGCGGCAGTCTGACTTTTGACAAGGATAATAAGGTGACAGGCGAAATTTTCGGCATTAAAATTGACGGAACTTATGAGATTAAAGATAATCAGATTACGTTTTTATATACTCTTATCGGCGGTCTCGGAGGCACGCTTACTAAATCTTTTGAGAAAGACGGTAACAGCATCTTTATTGACGGCACTGAATTCGTAAAGCAAAAATAAGCCGATACCGCTATCAATCCGGCAAATAAGTAAAATATATCACCAAAAAAAATACCTCCTTTGAATGACAGTTATTCAAACTGAAATCAAAGGAGGTTATATTTTGTATTATTGTATCGGTTTAATAAGAATCAAAGACAATCAGATGTAGTAATCGGCGTATTCGCTTACCATGTCCGCAATGCTGAAGCCGAAAACAAGGCTGAGAACAACAATTACTATCGTCACAATAATCGCGATAAGAAACGCGCAGAAATATGAACGCGCAAAATTCCTGCGGTTTATATTTGAGTCGCTGAAGCTGAATACCAGAAGAAGTATAAAGCCGATAACTGGAAGCACAAAAAGAATTGTATATCCGAAATAAGCCCAGGGTGAGAGGGGTTTGTACTGAGGAGTATAGTCGCTTTGGGGAGCGGGCTGAGTATATGCGGGCCTGTTGTAAACGGGCGGCTGCTGATAAGAGGGAGTGTAAGAGCCCTGCTGAGGATTGACATATTCCGCTGAGCCCGTGTTGTTATTTGCCGGCTCGGTATTTTGCGCGGGCATAGCTACGGGCTGACCGCAAACAGTACAGAATTTCTGAATCTCGGTTAATTCGGCTTTGCAATTAGGACAAATCATTTTAATACCTCCTTAATTTCTTTATTATATTTTAAGTTCATTTTATCTGTTTGTCAATTATTTCCAGGAAAAAGAACAATAAAGTAAAAAAGCAACCATCCGCCTCAGGGCAGATGGTTGCTGTGCGTTATTATTCTTCCTGTTGGTCAAACACCGCGGAAATATCTTTGATAATGACCTGATCGCCGGTCAGAAGATATGTTTCCGGGCTGCCGCAATTCGGGCATTTTTTACCGAATTCGGTTGTACGGTAGGTTGAGCCGCACGCTTTGCAGTAGGTTCTGCCTTCAATTATAATCATCTCAAGCTCTGCGTCCTGAAGATAATTCGTTCTTTTTTTTGCCCAATTGAAAGCGT
>JAFWRV010000448.1 GCA_017519685.1 Clostridia bacterium | reverse complement strand
AGTACAGATATCGAAATAGAGAATTTTGGTGTAAAGGATATTATGTAGATACAGTAGGAAAGAACGAAAGCCGAATTGCGGAGTATATTCAAAACCAACTTAAAGAAGACGAGTTGAGTGAACAGATTACATTCGGAGAAAAGAGCCCGTTTACGGGTAGCAAGTAACAATCTTACGCGGCTGGCAGATCGTATTATGCGCTTACGCATAAGCGAGGAACATAGGGCTTTGCCCGCATAAGAAAAACCACCCGTTTTACGGGTGGATGTTTATTTTATTTCGTTCATCAATTGTTAATCACGGCGGGCATCGTTAATAATTTTTCCATCTTCTTTTATTAAATCCGTAATTATTTTATGCTAAAATGAACAGGTATGAAGAAGGGGAGGATTGATTTTGGCTAATATTGATTTATATAAAACCGCGCAGGACGCAATCAATATGATTTCCGAAAGAATCAGGAATCTCAAGACACTCAATATCATCGTCGCGGGCAAGACGGGAGTCGGAAAAAGCACGCTGATAAACGCGGTGTTCAAAGAGAAGCTTGCCGAAACGGGAATCGGAAAACCGGTTACGGACCACATGCGCAAAATCACAAAGAAGGATGTCCCGCTTGCCATTTACGATACCCGCGGGTTTGAACTCGGCAGGGAGGTGCAGAAGCAGGTCAAGGCGGAGGTTATCGAAACCGTTTCAAAAGGACTCGCCTCAAATGATATCAACGAAGCGATTCACTGTATCTGGTACTGCATCAACACCGCCTCAAACCGCGTCGAGCCCGAGGAAATCGAATGGCTGCGCGAGCTTTCCCGGGAAAACAGCGTAACGAGAGTCCCGATTATCATTGTGCTCACCCAGTCTTTTTCAAAGCAAAACGCGCGCGAGCTCAGAAACATGCTGATAAACGAAAACCTTAATGTGCTTCAGATTGTTTCGGTGCTTGCCGAGGACTATGTTATCAACGATGAATACACCGTCAGGGCTTACGGCCTTGACACGCTGATTCATATTATGGCGGACGTTCTGCCGGACGAGCTCGGCGATACCCTGCAGAATGTTCAGATTGCGAGTCTTGCCGAAAAAAAACGAAGGGCACAGGCGGCGGTAGCGTCGGCGACACTTCTGGCTGCGGGTGAGGGAGCGACACCCATTCCGATAGCCGACTGTGCTTTACTCATCCCGACACAGCTCACGATGATTGCTTCAATAACCGTGATTTTCGGCTTCAGCGTGAACAAGAGTATTCTGACCGCGTTTCTGTCCTCGACAATCGGCTCGGGAGGCGCGACTCTGCTCGGCAAAACGGTTGTCGGCACTTTCTTCAAGCTCGTTCCCGGAGCCGGCTCGATAGCCGGAGGCGCGATTTCGGCGGGTACGGCGGGTGTCATCACCGCCGCGCTCGGTGAAGCGTATATCAAGATTATGGAGCTCGTTTTCAAAGGCGAAATGACGCTTTCCGACCTTGAAACAAAAAGCGGAAAGGCGCGTATGGCGGAGTTTTTCAGAAACGGACTTAAAATGAAAAGAGATAAATAAAATAATATTCTATATATAACGGCACGGATTTTTTCCGCGCCGTTTTTCTGTGTTCCTGCGTGTCCGATAATCGGACACGCAGGCAAATAAGGCGGATAGCAAAGATTACCTTTCAAAAAGT
>JAFWRV010000447.1 GCA_017519685.1 Clostridia bacterium | reverse complement strand
CCTACTGTTGATTATCGTAGGGCACGGATTCATCCGTGCCGTTTAAACATTGTAATTGTCGTCGATTGTTTATGCTCCGCATATCCCTGTGGCGGCAAGCATGAATGCTTGCCCTACGGTCCTCACGGACATCCTTGTTGGCCCTCTCCGAGATCGGAGAGGGTGGCGCCGCAGGCGACGGGTGTGGCGATAACACAATTATGGGGCCCCCGAGTAGGGGCGAATAGTATTCGCCCGTTAAATTTTCGAGTATTCACGTCGGGCGATTGATAATCGCCCCTACTGTTGATAAATGTAGGGCACGGATTCTTCCGTGCCGTTTAAACATTGTCATTGTTATTGATTGTTTATGCTCTGCATATCCCTGTGGCGGCAAGCATGAATGCTTGCCCTACGGTCCTCACGGACATCCTTATCACCCCCTCGTGAAAAAAATTTATCTTTCATAACAGAATAATGTTAAAATTTTATTAAATTTTGTTGACAAACGATAAAATCCGTGATACAATGAGGATGAAAATTTAATATTATTTTAACAAATCCCGAAAAATTTCAAAAAACTATTGATTTTTTTTAAAAAGTATTCTATTATAACCTTGTAAAAGTGTATCCGTATCTTCTTTACGCGGCATTTTACTAATTTTATAATAGGTTGGTGGATTTGTGTTTACATTTGAAGACTATATCAACAAAGCATTTGCCAAAAAGGCATCAGACGTTCATATCTGCGCGGGTTATTTCCCCTCAATGAGAGTTGACTCCCACGTTATCCCCATCACCGAGGAAAGTCTTTACCCCGATGAATGCGAAAAGCTCGCATACGGCATTATGAACAACCGTCAGAAAGACGTTTTTGAGAAAAACGGTGAAGTTGACTTTGCTTATGAAAAGCCGGGTATGCCCCGTCTTCGTCTTAATGTTTACCAGCAGAGCGGCTCGGTAGCTTTGGCTGCCCGTCTTCTTAACGACCATATTCCTCATATTCAGGACCTCGGTCTTCCCGAGCAGCTCCTCCAGATGAGAGACAAGCGCCGCGGTCTCGTTCTTGTTACGGGTATCACCGGTTCCGGTAAATCTACTACCCTTGCCTCCCTCATCCAGTCAATGAATGAAAGATATGACCATCATATCATCACCATAGAAGAGCCCATCGAGTATATTTACCCCAGAGGTAAATCGATAATCAACCAGAGAGAAGTCGGTTCCGATACTCTTAATTTCGGTAACGCTCTCCGCGCTGCTCTCCGTCAGGACCCGGACGTTATCCTCGTCGGTGAGATGCGTGACCTTGAGACCATCACAACGGCTATATCCGCCGCTGAAACAGGCCACTTGGTTCTCTCAACCCTTCATACGGTTTCCGCCGCGGGCGCTATCGACCGTATTATCGACGTTTTCCCCGAGCATCAGCAGCAGCAGATCCGTTCACAGCTTGCCGATGTTATCGAGTGTATAGTTTCCCAGCAGCTTATTCCGCGTATCAACGGCGGCCGCGCGGTTGCGACCGAAATGATGCTCGCGAACAGCGCTATACGCAACCACATCCGTGAAGGCAAAACCTTCCAGATTCCCAACACCATGGCAACCTGCAAGAAGCAGGGCATGCACATGATGGACGACTCAATTTATGACCTCTATGTAAGAGGTAAGATTTCCGGCGACTACGCTCTTTCATACGCGGTTGACCGCGAGGAAATGAGCAAGAAGATTTATTAATTCCTTTTCTAATGCATAATGCACAATGCATAATGCATAATCAAAGGTCGCTGCGCTCCGGAGTTTGTTTATCGCCAAACCCGCCCTTCGGGCACCCTCTCCGATCCCGGAGAGGGCCAAATAAGGTGTCGCTGCGCTCCGATTATTTTTCCGCACACGCCAACAGTAGGGGCGATTATCAATCGCCCGCCCAATGATATGCGGAGCATAATGAAATTTGAGGCTCGTTGAGTCCGGTTATTATATTCAAATATAAAATTTTACTTATTATATATTATTAAACAACAATAATTGACGGCATTGCCGTCCCGCTAATTATGCAT
>JAFWRV010000446.1 GCA_017519685.1 Clostridia bacterium | reverse complement strand
CGACGTTTGGATCAGGTTTGAAAAGCTCGACGGCGAAGACTTCGAGTTCGCAGAGGAAGTTGTCGGCGGCTCCGTTCCCAAGAACTTCTTCCCCGCTGTTGAAAAGGGTCTGCGCGAAGCCATCCTCAAGGGTCCCCTTGCAGGTTACCCCGTTGTCGGTATGAGAGCCGTTCTTTATGACGGTTCTTCACACCCCGTTGACTCCAACGAAATGGCGTTCAAGACCGCCGCAAAGATAGCTTTCAAGAACGGTATGCCTCTCGCGGGCCCGAAACTTCTTGAGCCCTACGGCAGACTTGAAGCTTATATGCCCGGCGACAATCTCGGCGACATCATGGGTGATGTTACCAAGAGGCGCGGCAGAGTTCTCGGCATGGGTCCGAGCGAAGACGATCCCAAGATCCAGGAACTCGTAGCTGAAGTTCCGATGGGCGAAATGGGCGATTTCGCAACCGTTCTCCGTTCGGTAACAATCGGCAGAGGTTACTTCTCATTTGAGTTCGATCACTATGAGAACGCTCCCGAAAACGTTGCTCAGAAGGTTATCGACGAGGCTAAGGCGGCAGCCGAAGAAGAATAATCTCGGTCTATCGCATTTAAGCGAAAATCAGACAGACAAGTTTTTATTAAAGGTTCACAGGTTTTTCCTGTGAACCTTTTTTATGAATAATAAGGAATTATGTAATTATATATTGTCTGTCTTCGGCGTCTTTTCTCGCTCGCCGTACTTGCGTACTGTCTTCGCTCGAAGAATACGCCGTTTTCATCTTAACTGCTCCGCCCGTGAAACGCATTTAAGATAAACGAGACCTGCAATTAAAACAACAACGAATAATGCCTGCCCGATCCATATCAGTAACTTTATATGGAATAATTCGCTTGATGCCGATACGAGAAAGCATCCGGCAAGAACAAACATAAGTACAGACATTGCTTTCAGAAGTTTTTTCTCATTTGTTTGTGCTTTTTCTTCATGGGATGCCGTATTATATCCGGCAATCAGATTTGCGCCTTTACCTGAGGCAAATATGATTCCCAGCACAACAAACAAAGCAGTGATAACAAGAAAAACTGCAAGCAACATATTATTACCTCCATAAATCCCGATTTGCTGAGATCATTATAGCGCAATGCAGTGCGTCCCGTCAATACAATAAAACCGATCCAGGCGGACCGGGCAAAAAGCAGCCCGGAGCGTCAGGATTTCATCCAAAGCTCCGGGGCTTTTGCTTTTAATGGAAGATATTGTAAAACAGTTTTTCAAAGAATGCGAGCACACGGTAGGCGGGCTGCAGCAGCAGGCTGATTTTGCCGGGGGTGTCAAGCTGTGAAAACGGTATGTTTTTAATCACCGAATACTCCTTGCAAGCGCCTGAAATCAGCATGCTGTTATATGACTGATACTGCGTGCCATTTTCAATATTATACATCTTGCCGTCGCAGCGCATGCTGTTGAGAACCGCGATACTGCCGCCCGACAGCACAAGGGCGGGCTCGCTGCCGTTGTTGCCGTCGTAGCCCACATTGACAAGCGTCAGAGACGAATCTTCCGCGCGCAGATAGTTCTTTGCACCGTATATGAACGTGTTGAAAACTGTCACATCATCGCTTGTGCTTATGTCAATATATGTGCAGGTCTGCTTTAATATAGGGTTAAACAGCACATCAAAAATCAGCGATTCATCGAGCCTTCCCTGAAGCTCCGGCAGGTCGGTTTTTGCGTAGCCGTTTCGGGTAACGGCGTTGCCGTTTTGCAGCGTTGCCTCAATCCACGGGCTTTCGCAGCCGCTGAGCGACAGCATTGAGCCGTAGCAGCAGCCGACAAGGCGCTTTACAAAGGCGTTTTTGCAGGCCTCAAACCTCACGCCGACTTCGGCAAGGGTGATAAAGCAGTTTACAACATAGCTATCGTCTGCATTTGAAAAAATGCAGGGCGAGGTGCTGCGGTATGTGTCATTCCCTTTAACCGGTGCGTTTTCTGGGTAGTCAAAGCGCATTCCTCTGATGCCTGCGCCTTTACCTGCGAGGGTGACAAGGGGTTTGTCGGCGTCATTGTAGCCGTAAAACGAGAGCACAAGCGTACCGTTACTGTTGCCGCCCTGATCTCTTGCGGCAACGGATGACGAGCCGCGAAGCTCCACCCCTGCGGGCACGGTTACAGGCGACTCAAAGCGGTACATACCGCCCGGCAGGTAAACTATGCCGCCCGTTGCGGCCACTTCGTCAAGCTTTTGCTGCACGGCGGCGGCATCTGTCTTTCCGCTTCTGTCCGCCTGCACTGTATAGAGCACGGGCTCGGGCTTAACGCAGGTTTTATTTAGCTCAATGTAAAAAGGCGAGGAAGATGTCCTTTGGAGATTAAGCACCATCACTGGGCCCTGAGTGATGACATTGTAAAACTCGAGTATCGCCTTGCCCATATAGTAGGCGGCGTATTTGCTGCCCTCGAGCGCGCTCTCGGCAAAGCTCACTCCCCAGTTTGCGCCGCGCGCCCAGACTGCGTCTTTTTCGGCGTAGTAGCCGTAGTCGCAATCCCTTATATCGACCATATAAAACGAAGCGTTGAACCGCACACGGATGCCCCTTATCAGATGGATTCCGTATTTGCAGTTGCTGATTTTTATATCCGCTATCTCGGGCCACTCAAGGTCGCCGAGCTTCATTCCCGTGGCGTTTGCCCTTGTGTAGGCGTCAAGTTTGCTCTTATCGGGGGCGTTATATTTCTCCCCCGCTTCAAACCAGTATTTATTGTTGAAATGTATTGTTTTATAGACATCCACATCAGCGCAGTTGTGGGAATTGAGCCCCTCGTAAAGCACTGTGCCCTTGACGGTGTCAATCGTTGTCATCTCGTGGCACTGATACACATCGTCTTCACACACCGAGCAAAGGCCGATGCCCCTGTAGGAATTGAGCAGGGTGATGTTGTGAAGGGTGTGGAGCATATAGTCCCTTTCGCCGTTTACATAAAAGGTGTAGGGATAGGGCTTAACGCTGTCAATGCTCTGCTCGGGGTACCAGACCGTAAGGCCGACCGCACCAGCGCTTGCGCCGACATCAAAGAGAGCCGGGCATTTTTCGTCGCTGCTCTCGGGGCGCGCGACTATCAGCGTGCCGTAGTCATTTCCCGTGTCGGGGTCCTGCCAGTCGCCGCGAAGGGTGACAAAGGGTCTTATATAGACATTCCCGGTCACAAGGTAACGGCCGACAGGCAGAAACACCGTTCCGCCCCCGTTCGCCGCGCAGTCATCAAGGGCACGCTGCAAAACTGCGGTGCAGTCTGTCTCGCCCGTGGCATCGGCATAATACGGCGCCTGCGTGGCAATAATATCCGCCACAACCACATCATCGGTCGGATAAACTGTTTCAACAATTCGCGCCGTCTGCGCCGGGGAATCGAGCGCAAATGCAGGAACGGTTCCGCTCAGAATCATCAGGATTAGAATGATGGAAATCAGTTTTATGTGTCTCAAAACCCATACCTCCGTTTCTGATCTCATTTGGGCCAAATCATGCCTTGAAGCATTGCGAAAACAAAATCATTCTCTTCACGGGAACGAATCTCTCCCGCTGCACTGCAGAGCAATTCATGCTGTCAGGCAAGCTCTGATCGCATGATCCCCTTCACAGATGCAAGCCGGCAGATGTCAGGTTTGCTGTTTCGGCAAACCGGGATTTAACTCACCATAAAAATCCGACCTTCACAAATCCCGAATTGTTGAAATAAATGATTTGCGCTTCGCGCATAATTTGGCTTCGCCATGATTTCTCGCTTCGCTCCGTGAATTGAATTGCGGCCGATGCCCGCAGGGCAATTCATGTGCCGTAGGAACAATTCATGCCGTAAGGCAATTCATGTGCCGTCGGGCGCAATTCATTGTCGTGCTCTGCCCGACAAATTCCGATTTGTGTGTCTCTATTAATTAGAAATTATCGTGCAGCCAGTTTCAAAAACTTTGTATCGTTCATCTGCTCGTTTGTCAGATATTCTCCGTCATAAAACAGCGCATAGGTCGTAACCGGCGTAGGTGCGTTCTGCGCCTGCGTTTTACTTTCAATATGAATTGCATGAAACGGGATATTGTGTTCTTTTGCTGTTTTCTCCACAATCGGAACATACTTTGCATTAAAAGGACACTGGTTTGTATAGTAAAGCACATATCCCTTATCCTCAATATGAGGATGCTTGGCGCAATCTTTAAAGCTGGGTTTGGCAGCAGAAGCGGTAAACGGCAAATATGCAAGCTGAATTCCGTTATCCGCCTCATCGCAAACAGTAAAACCCTTATGTTTCAAATATTTAGGATCGGCAAGAAACGGTTTTTTCTTTTCGGAAGTTAAAATGCAAATGCCCTTCTTGCCATTAACCTTACTGTCATTTATACACTCGTTCAGAAGGTCATTTGAATATCCGTGCCCCTTAAATGAACCGGACACCCACAGACAGTCTATATACATATAACCGTCTGCATCTATCGGGTTCCACGCATTCTCAGCAGGTATATATTCGATAAAGCATTTCCCACGCTCGGTGCTTTTCAGAAATACAAGACCTTCATCAAAGCGATCTGAAAGCCACGCTTTCTTTGACGATACTTGGACATCATTGTTATTTGAAATGGCGCAGCAAATATGTTCGTTTTCAATGTTTTCCTTCGTAACCTTTATGTATTCCATAACAGACTCCTTCATAAATCCCGATTTGTCGGGATCGTTTTTTACTTCGCCAAACCGGAATTTGTTTCACTAAAACCAGTATTTATCGTGATTTTTCCATATAAACGTGTTCGTCGGTTCTGTTGTATTCACGAAAACCGCACTTTTTATAAACGCATATCGCCCTTCCATTTTCGGGATTAGCTCTCAAAACGATCTTCTGCAATCCGAATTGT
>JAFWRV010000445.1 GCA_017519685.1 Clostridia bacterium | reverse complement strand
TAGCCGTCCCTGCGGTAATTCGCAAAATCGGGAAACCATTCCTTGCTGATGAATACCGCTTTGTTTTCAAAAAACTTGCCGTAAGCGCATCCTGTTTCCCTGATAACGGGGCCTTTCCATTCCCATGCGCCTTCATCCGACGAAAACCAGGCGCGCGGAGAAACGTTTTCCTCCAGGGAAAATCCGGGAACGGAGTTGCTGAAAAACGGCACGAAGCCGAATTCGGTTACGGCGTCCTCCAGATCTTTTTTTGTTTTGATGTAAATATCAAATTTACTCATTTCATCGCTTCCGATTATTAAATATACTTTTATGAAATCTTACCTTTGATAAACCTTGAAAGCGGTTTGTAAATAAGAATACAAATCAATGAATCAACGATTCCCTTGCCGAATGTGAACGGCACGTTAAATATCAGAAGGCAGTTGAAAAGCGCGTTTGAAGTCGGAAACGCGGCAGCTCTTCCGAAAATTTCGGTGTACATTCCTATGATTGCCTCAAGAGGCATGTGATAGAATTTAACATAAGCGGGATAGACAAGGAAATAATTTATCGGCAGACAGATAAGTCCCATAGCGAGAGCGCCGACGATGCAGGCGATGATTGCCGATTTTTTATTCTTTTTGAAATGATAAATCAGTCCGGCCACAAGGCAGAGAACAGCGCCGAGAAGAAAATTGCTGAGCTCGCCGATATAGGCGCTCGAGGTGCCTTTAACAAGTATGTGAAGAAGGTTTTTGATAAGTTCAATGATTATTCCGTAAACCGGTCCAAGAGCAAACGCGCCGAAAAGCGCGGGCAAATCCGAAATATCGAATTTGATAAAAGAGGGGATGAGCATCGGCAGCGGAAATTCAATGAACATCAGGATGAACGCGATTGCCGACAGCATAGCCGTCAGGGTAACTTTGTAAATGTTTTTTTGCGTTTTTGTCATAACTGACCTCCGAAAATTATTTGTTCTCAGAAGCACACAAAATAAAAAGCGCCCCGACAAAACGGGACACAAATGATTATTTCATTTGCTCTCTTTCATCCGGACTGTACCGTCGGTTACGGAATTTCACCGTATCGGCTCATAAATGAGTTCGTGGACTTTACCACCGGTGAGGAATTGCACCTCGCCCCGAGAACAACAGTATTATAGTTTATCTTTCCGCCTGTGTCAATAGGGAAGTTTCAGGTTGCCACACGTTGTTTGAGATGAAATTCCACCGTAGGGCACGGATTCATCCGTGCCGTTTTTGGATTCCGAAATAACAAAACTCCCTTGTCTTTACGGCAAGGGAGTTTCGTGGCGCGCTTCGTTATATGAAATATCTTAATGACACTCAGTTATAATAAATCCACCCACCCGCCGTCGAGGCGGATTTCACCGCCGAAGGCGATTTCACCCTGCGTAAGCAGGATTTCACCCGTCCGTGAGGACGGATTTCGTTGAAAAAGCCTCGTCCGAAGACGAGGCTTTTTCTTGGCGCGCTGCAAGGGACTCGAACCCCTGACCTTTTGGTTCGTAGTCTAACAGTAAAAGTCTTGCGAGCGTTGATATATAACGGATAGTTAAATATTTGAGCCACCTCCTGAGCCACTTAATGAATTTTTGGCAACTATTAACAATGCGCTTTCAGCATGGTAAAATCATGAAAATTTTTGTTTTTTTGCAGAAAACTTATTTGCTGAAATTGATATTGTCATAGTTTATACCG
>JAFWRV010000444.1 GCA_017519685.1 Clostridia bacterium | reverse complement strand
TCTGCCACTCTATCGGCGGGCTGTGCGAAACCGAAGCACACAAGGATTCCGACCCCGAACAGCTTGCCCTTCACGACGGCAAACGTACGGTTGACCAGCCCTGCCTGACAAATCCGGATGTACTTGAAATCGCGAAGGCAAATGTTCTAAAGCTCCTTGCCGAAAAACACGATCCCGACGCGTCCCTTCAGATTGTCTCCGTAACACAGAATGACAACTACAACTACTGCGAATGCAAAAGATGCAAAGATTTTGAAGCGAAGCACGGCGGAGTGCAGTCTGCCACAATGATTAATTTCGTCAATCAGATTGCCGACGCGGTCAAAGAGGCGGGTTACGGCAATGTCGCGGTAGATACCTTCGCTTATCAATACACACGCAAAGCGCCGAAGGATATCGCTCCGCGTGACAATGTGATTGTGCGCCTGTGCACAATAGAGTGCTGCTTCTGCCACACGCTTGACGACGCCTCCTGCAAGAGGAATGTCGAACTTATGAAAGACCTCGGCGAGTGGTCGGCTATCTGCAAAAGAATTTATGTCTGGGATTATACGACAAACTACTCAAACACCTGCATAACCTACCCGGATTTCGGCGTCATTCAGCGCAATATTCAGGTTTTCTATGAAAACAATGTCAAAGGCGTTTATGAGGAAGGCAACTACTATATAGACTCCTGCAACACGGAATACGGCGAGCTTCGCGCATATATGATCGCGAAATGCCTTCAGAATCCCTACTGTGATATTGAAAACGAGGTCAACTCCTTCCTGGCTTCATATTACGGCCCCGGCTGGAAAAACATCAAAAGGATACTCGAGCTTCATGTCGCCAACGCGGGCAGCGGAAACGGCCATCTCGGCATAGGCGAAGGCCCTGCCGACAGCTTCAGCTTCACGAAAGCCGAAATAAAGGAAATTGAGGACTGCTGGGCAAACGCAAAGCCGGGGCTCTCAATGACGCTCAGCTTGAGAATATAAACCGCTCCGAACTCTCCTGGCGTTTCTGGAAGTCAAGCGTTCAAAAAGGCGAATTCTCAATTCTTAACCCGGAACGGTTTGACGAAAACGAAAAACTTTTTGAGGATATGCAGAAATACGGCGTGAAAATGATAAACGAGGGCGGCTATGACGATTACCTTGACTGCATCTGCGTAAGATACGTTCCCGCCAACGAATGGGGAATGTATGAAGCTGACGAAGCGGGAGCTCAGATCCGTCTCTTCTTCAGCAAAATCCTTGAGTTCTTCACTCCGTTTCTGTCAATGTACGGCGCGCTTTATAAACTTTTCGGGTAATATAAGGAATACAGAGTTAAATGATTTAAAAAACCGCAATTCTGATACAATTCATACCCTTGTAGAAAGGTAACACAAATTAAAAAGCAAAAACGAACCGAGGCTGTTGCAATGTATAGCAATGGCTCGGTTCATTCTTTATATTCTGCGATATCGGATAAATTACAGTTCAGGATTTCACAAAGAGCGTTAAGCGTGTAGGTGTTAACGTTTTCATTTTTGCGTAATCTGTCAAGTTGACCGGTACTGATATGATGTTCTTTTATCAGTCTATACTGAGAAATGTTTTTCTCTTTAAGAGTAATCCACAACTTGTCAAAAACAATCATTCTATCACCTCGGAACAATTGTAAAATGATATTCTTTTCTTGACAATTGCCCATATACGGGCTATAATTTTAGTAAATAATTGAAAGTGAGGATTACAAATGGGATTAGTAGCTATGAAGTGTCCCGGTTGCGGAGCTAATATTGAACTCGATGACAGCCGCGAATTCGGATTCTGCAATTATTGCGGAACAAAAGTAATGCAGGATAAGATTGTAGTTGAACACTCTGGGAGTGTAAAAGTTGACAATACCGAATACGTTGAAAAGTATCTTCAGAATGCAAGACGAGCAAAGCAGAAAGAAGATTGGGAGGAAACAGAAAAATACTACAACCTCGTTGAGCAAAACGATCCTTCAAACATTGAAGCTATTTTTTACAGTTCATATGGTAAGGCTAAGCAGTCTTTGATTGTCAGCGACATTTATAAACGCCAAGCTGCTTTCAATGTTCTTACTAAATGTGTGTCTATTATTGATGATAATTATTCGATTGAAAACGAAGAAAAAGATAAACTCATAATTGAGCAGATTGGTAATGATATAATTGGAATGGCTGGCAGTCAATATGTTTATAATTATAAGAAAAACGGATATGGAATTACTGTATCGTCCGACAAAAATGAAACGATAAAACTGTTTGCCGATTTAAGCGCCACCTTTGTTGATTCAGTTCAAAATATTATAAGAAAATATCCAAGCGGCGATAAAAGGACAGCTTTTTATTATAAAGTGGCCACAAAGCAAATTACATTTATGCTCAAGAGTTATAACTATAACAAACAAGCAACAGCAAATCTCAAGGGAAATGCCATAAGACTCCACCGTGGATGGAATTCCGTTGATCCGGCTCACCAAATACCGAGTGAAATGACCACCAAGACCGAAGATATCATAGCAGAACAAAAGGCAGACCGCAAACAAGGAGGAATTTTTTATCCTTTTTTAAAGATGTTTGGAGTGACACCGGAACAAGGAAAGAAAATTCAAAAAATATGGTTAATCCTCGGTGGCGTTTGTATCGGACTTGTACTTTTAACTGTTTTATTGTTGTGCTTAGACTTTTAAGAGTATTTTGCCTGCAAAAAATGATGTTGTTCGCTTCGCTCACAATGATGTGATGTTTGCTTGAAAAACAATGTGCGCAGCACACATCATCAGCGAAGCGGCATCATTACGCAAGTAACATCATTTGCGAAGCAAACATCATTAAAAAGCAGTCTTTGAAAGAATTTCAAAGTCTGCTTTTTGGGGACCCCGTTTTATGTCAGGCCGTCGTTTCTCGTCCGTAATCATATTTAAAAACACCGAAGCAACAAAGGTTGCTTCGGTGTTTTGGAGCTTCCGGTCGGACTCGAACCTCGTCGTCGAGGGCTCCGTATCGTTCGCCTCCGCGCCCTGCAATCCTTGTCTTGCGCGAAGTCTCATTCACTCCGCCGCTCCTCCTCTC
>JAFWRV010000047.1 GCA_017519685.1 Clostridia bacterium | reverse complement strand
TAATGAAGTAATGAATAATGAATAATTGCGGGTCGCTGCGCTCCGGATTATAATAAAGGTTCCTGTAAGACGTAGGGCAAGCATTCATGCTTGCCGCCGCAGGGATATGCGAAGCATAAACAATCGACAACAATTACAATGTTTAAACGGCACGGATGAATCCGTGCCCTACGATAATCAACAGTAGGGGCGATTATCAATCGCCCGACGGGAATACTCGAAATTATAACGGGCGAATAAAATGTATAGTGTAATAAGATAGTATACAAGTGTGTAAGCGGATAGTATACACTTTAATAATCTCCCCTACGTTACGGTTGGATTTTTTGCGGGCGATTGATAATCGCCCCTACCGTCCTCACGGACATCCTTGTGACGGGCGATTGATAATCGCCGTTACGGTCCTCACGGACATCCTTGTGACGGGCGATACAAAATTATGGGGTCCCCGAAAAGTCCGACAGACTTTTTGGGGAGAGGAGGAGCAGCGGAGTGAGCGAGAGCCCGTGTGAACAGATTTGTCAAGACACGGGCGCGAGAAATACGGAGCTTGTGACGACGAGGCGGGTGCGGCAAAAAAAACCGGCGGTATGTACCGCCGGCGGTTAATGTTTGATTATTAAACACCCGACACGCTGTTATACAGTGTTTCATAAAATCCGTGCATCTGCATAAGTTCGGCGTGAGTGCCCTTTTCGATTATTCTGCCTTCTTTCATAACCAGAATCAGATTGCTGTTTCTGACGGTTGAAAGACGGTGCGCGACAACAAATCCCGTTCTGCCTGTCATCAGCTTGTCAAACGCTTTGCGGATAAGCAGTTCCGTTCTTGTGTCAATTGAGGATGTTGCCTCGTCGAGAATGAATGCCGGAGGTATATCGAGCATAACACGCGCTATGCAGATGAGTTGCTTCTGCCCCTGTGACAGCGCGCCTGTTTCATCCGAAATCACGGTGTCATATCCTTTGGGCAGACGCCTTATGAACGGGTCGGCGTATGCCGCCTTTGCCGCGGCGATTATTTCCTCACGGCTCGCGTCGGGCTTTCCGACCGCGATGTTCTCCGCGACGCTCGCGTTTTTGATCCACGTTTCCTGAAGCACCATTCCGTAACCGTTTCTGAGCGATGAGCGCGTCATATCACGGATATCGATTCCGTCAATCGTGATTCTGCCGCTGTCGGGGTCATAAAACCGCATAAGCAGATTGATGACGGTTGTTTTTCCGCAGCCGGTCGGGCCGACAATCGCGATTCTCTCTCCCTGCCTGACATCGAGATTCAGATCCTCTATCAGTTTCTTTTCCTTATTATATGAAAAAGACACATGCTCGAGAGCGATACTGCCGCCGTCCGTTTTCCTGACCGCCGCGCCCGGTTTGTCTGGCTCCTCGGGCCGCGCGTCAATGATTTCAAACAGTCTTCCGGCGCAGGCGAGGGCATTCTGAAGCTCCGCTATTACTCCCGAAATCTCGTTGAACGGCTTCGCGTACTGACCCGAATAATTCAGAAAAGCGGAAAGCCCGCCGACCGTTATCGTGCCGCGGATTGCACAGAGCGCGCCGACCAGCGCGACACAGGCGTAAATGGTGTTGTTGACAAATCTTGTCGAGGGATTTGTGATTGATGAGAAGAAGGTGGCGCGCAGTGAGCTGCGGGCGAAATCCTCGTTTATTTCATCAAAACGCTTCACCGCTTCATCCTCCGCGGAATAAGCGGCTATGACATTGTGATTCGTCACGGTTTCATCAATATGGGAAGTCTGCCTGCCTCTCGCTTCGGACTGTCTGAGAAACATTGAGTGGGTGTTTTTCGCGACGAAGAACGCCACAAAGAGCGAAAGCGGAGTCAGCAGGGCGACAACCGGGGCGATATAAAGATTAATTCGGCACATAAAAAAGAGCGTGCCGGCTATTGTCATTATACCGGTGAAAAACTGCGAAAATCCCATCAGCAGGCCGTCGGCGAAAGCATCGGCGTCGGATATTATTCTGCTGACCGTATCGCCGACCGGGTGAGAATCAATGTATGACAGCGGAAGAACGGAGATTTTTTTGATTGCCTCGCCGCGTATGTCGCGGACTATCCTGAATGAAACGGAGTTGTTTAGAGTTCTGACAATCCACT
>JAFWRV010000443.1 GCA_017519685.1 Clostridia bacterium | reverse complement strand
CTTGGCGAGTAGACGCATTGAAGGGAGAGCGTCGCCTTCTTTCATCTGTCCGTTTAAAATCATTGATTTTATCTGCTCCTCAATCTGCTCATAAATGGGGACGTCTCCCCTGTTTGATATAATTATATCCATCATTTTCACCGCCGAAATATTGTATATATATGATATACTCAATTTTTGCGTTTGTCAACATGTTTGTTATATTTTTTGTCGTTTTAAGAAAACATATAAAACCGGCGTGACCTTAGGCAAACGCTACGGTCACGCCGGAATGATAACTGTATTGTTTTTTAAAAGTATCGGGTATTATTTTTCCTGAGCGACGGGCGCCGCGATTTTTGAGAGCGCCCAGGAAGACATATCCTCATAGACTTTCTTGTTTTCGGTTTCGTTGAGTATCTCGTGACGCATACCGGGATAAAGCTTGAGGGTCAGGTCATATATTCCGCGCTCACGCAGTCCGTTATATACCCATCGTACTCCCTTGCCGTATTCACCGACCGGATCATCCTGACCGGAGGTAAGAAGGATGGGCAGAGTTGTCGGGATTCCGTCAAACCAATCCTCTGCGGAAACTGTTTTAAGCAGCATAAAAAGATCTCTGTAACCTGCCGCGGTAAAAAGAAAACCGCAATACTTATCAGCGATGTATTTGTCAACCTGCGCCTTATCTGTTGAAAGCCAGTCAAACGGAGTGGCGGCATCGGGAATCTGCTTGTTATAAGCTCCGAAAGCAAGTTTGTTTATGAATTCGCTCCTGTGTCTGCTTCCCTTTGCCTTGGCGATGGTATTCGCGAGAGCAATGGCAATATTTATAACCGGGTTCTTTCCTCCGGTTCCGCAGATGATTGCGCCTTTTATACGCTTGTCAACCTTGGCATAGCGGCGGATATATTCGCGGCCGATGAACGAGCCCATAGAGTGGCCGAAATAAATCAGGGGAATATCGGGATACTCTTTTTCCATAAACAGCGTTATGTTTCTTTCATCCTCAACAAGAGAATTCCAGCCGTCCTTATCGCCGAAATATCCGAGATCCGCGTCGCTTTTAACAGACTTGCCGTGACCGATATGGTCATTGACTATGACGGCAAACCCTTTTTCGCAAAGATGCTTCGCAAAATCTTCATATCTTTCTCCGTGCTCGGCCATACCGTGTGTAATCTGAAAAAGTGCCTTGACTTCGCTGTCGGGACTCCATACTCTGACAAACACATCAGCAAGACCCGTCACCGAATGAAGCGAATACTCTTTTCTGATAATCTCCATAATTTACGTCCTTTCTGCTGTTATATTTTAATACTGTGAAGCAGTATTATTTAATAAGTTAATATTTTCCGTCATTGCGTCGTGCGCCATCGGAGGAATTGTCGCAATTATTTCCTTGTTTTCCTTGATTTCATATTTCGGTATATCGGGCAGATATTTTTCATCATACTTTTCTTCCGCTATTTCCTGACTCATATAATATCTGTCATCGGTATCTTCTTTATTATCCGAAAT
>JAFWRV010000442.1 GCA_017519685.1 Clostridia bacterium | reverse complement strand
CAAACCCCGTACCTCCGGTTGTGAAAATAACATCCGAGCCGGTTTCATCCGACAGGCGGATGAGTTCTTTTGAAATTAAATCTTTTTCATCGGGAACAATAATATATTCAGCGATTGACGCAATTCCCGAAAGCATTTCCCCGATGACGGGTCCGCTCCTGTCATCACGCTCCTGCGAGCTGCATCTGTCGCTTACGGTTACAATTGAAACAAGCATTTTAAAACTCCCTCTTGCTGTTTTAGAGTTTATATGATATAGTTTAACATATAATAATATAAATTACAAGATTTAAGTATGTATATTATTATATTGTGATTTGTTTTTCGATTCCCGTTTCCTGAAAAACAGTATGGAGGCGGGAACGAAGCCGAAATTCACTGACAAAAGTCATCGGCTTAAGGGTAATGAGGGAAACGTCATTGCCTTCCGTGTTTGAAAAGGAGAATGAATCATGAAAAAACTTCTTGCAATCCTGCTCACTCTTGTTATGGTTATCTGCTTTGCCGCTTGCGGTGAAAAAGCGGAAACCGAAACAACAGCGGCACCCGAAGCAACGTCCTCCGATGTTGCGGCGCCTGAAAATCAGGTCATCCGTCTTGCTACAACAACATCCGTCAATGACTCGGGACTTCTGGGCTATCTTCTTCCGAAATTCGAAGCGGAAACAGGATACAAGGTTGAGGTCGCTTCGGCGGGAACAGGCATAGCCATAGGTTACGCGAAATCCGGAGACGCCGATCTTCTTCTCGTTCACTCAAAGGCTCAGGAAGAAGCGTTCATTGAAGAAGGATACGCTTCAACCGAAAGACTGTCATTTATGTATAACTATTTCGTAATAGTCGGTCCTGCTGACGATCCCGCAGGTATCGCCGGCAAAGAGAGCGCGGCGGATTGCTTCAAGGCAATCAGCGAGGCCGGTTCGGCATTTGCATCCCGCGGAGACAACAGCGGAACTCACAATAAAGAAACAGGTATCTGGGAAGCGGCAGGCATCGATCCCGCCGGTCAGGCCTGGTATAATTCACTCGGCTCAGGTATGGGCGATACCCTTATCAAAGCAAACGAGCTCGGCGCTTACGCTCTGACAGATAAAGCCACATTCCTTTCGATGAAGGATTCACTTACAAATCTTTCCATCATCAAAGCGGAAGCCGAAGATATGAAGAATACATATTCTCTCATAGGCGTCAATCCCGCGGCTCAGGCATTTACAAACACCGATGTCGCCCTCAATACCGAAGGCGCTCAGGCGTTAATTGACTGGCTTCTCGGAGATGAAGCTGCCGCAATGATAAGCGAATACGGTATCAGTGAATACGGAGAACAGCTTTTCTATCTGATTGAAGGCTGATAAGCAGATTATACGGCCGTTCTGAATTATGGAATATTTTAAACAGGCCTTTGCTCTGATAGCGGGCGGAGACAGGGAACTGCTTCAGATTATTCTGACAACTCTGAAAATGTCTTTTTTCAGCACCGCTGTTTCCGCTGTTATCGGAATACCTCTCGGTGTTCTGCTCGGAAAATCCCGTTTCAGAGGCAAAGGAATTGTCATAAGAATACTCAATACACTTATGGGCTTGCCTCCTGTTGTGGCAGGCCTTGCGGTGTTTATGCTTTTCCGGTCTGTCGGTCCTCTCGGATCATTCCATATTATTTTTACGGTCAGAGTCATGATAATTGCCCAGGTGCTGCTGATTACTCCGGTTGTCTGCGGATTGTCGGCAGGTACGGCTGAAGAAAAATTCAATGAAATAAACGAAACAGTCAAAGGCATCAACATTTCTCATTTCAGGCAGATAAGACTGCTTGCCCGTGAGTGCCTCGGCCAGTTTACCGGAATTGTTCTTATGGGCTTCGGCCGCTCCATAGCCGAGGTCGGAGCGGTGTCGATAGTCGGCGGCAACATTCAGTTCAAGACAAGAGTTATGACAACGGCAATTCTTCTTGAGGCAAACAAAGGCGACTTCACCAAAGCGCTTGCCCTCGGAATAATCCTGCTTCTTATTTCGTTTGCGGTCAATATCGCCGCTTACTCACTCAAGGAGAAAATGAAATGATTTATTTAAACGGAGTCAGAAAGCGGCTGTCGGATGAGTTTACTCTTTCTGTCGGTGAGCTGCATATAGAAAAAGGCGAGAGGGTTGCTTTAATCGGCCCGAACGGTTCGGGAAAATCCACTCTCCTGCGCCTTATCGCGCGTATTATCGCTCCGGATGACGGCACGGTCAGAATCGGCGCGGATAAAGACGAAGTCGGATACGAGCCCCAGAATGCTTATTCTTTCCGCGGAACGGTGGAGAGCAATGTCAGACTCGGACTGAAAAACGGAGCGGATATTGAGTCTGTTCTTTCCTTATGCGGACTTGACGGTATCAGAAGCAAAAAAACAAATGAGCTTTCAGGCGGGGAAAAGCAGCGTATGTGTCTTGCGAGAATGCTTGCCGGCAATTATAAACTGCTGCTTCTTGACGAGCCGCTTTCCGCCGCCGATATTGAGAATTCATCGGCTATGTCCGATGTTCTGATAAAAGAATGTGAAAGAGCCGGAACGACTTTGCTTATGGCAACTCATCTTCCGTCTCAGGCGCTGAGAATAGCGACAAAAGTGCTTATTATGAATAACGGAGAAATATCCGAGTATTCCGATGTTTCGGATTTAAAATCCCCCGGAAGCGAGTTCGGGCAAAAATTCATTGAACAGTGGAGAATATTCTGATGCTTGATGTAATAACGGTTGATGAGGCAATAAAAACGGTTGAGGATAATTTTTGCCGTATAACCGGAACGGAAACCGTCGCTGTTTCCGCTGCGGCAGGCAGAGTATCCGCAAACGATGTGACGGCGGAGGAAAACCTGCCTCCGTTTTCACGCTCAGTTATGGACGGATACGCTTTGATTGCATCCGATACATACGGCGCATCGGAAGCGGTTCCGGCTATGCTCGATATTTCCGGCGAAGTATTTATGGGCAAAGAGGCGGATACCGTAATCACAAACGGCAAATGTGTCAGAATTCCGACAGGCGGAATGCTCCCCGGCGGAGCAAACGCTGTTATTCCCGTTGAGAACACGGAGGAGGATAACGGAGTCTGTCTTGTTTACAAATCCGTCAGTGTAAATGAAAACATTACACGGGCAGGGGACGATATAAAAGAAGGAAGCGTTATCCTCAGAAAAGGTACTGTCATCACCCCGGCTCACGCGGGATTGCTTGCCTGCGCCGGATTTTCTCATACAGAAGTTGTAAAAAGGCCGCTGATAGGTATAATATCAACGGGAAATGAAATTTCGCCGGTTGATATAAAACCCGCTCCGGGAATGGTCAGGGATGTCAATTCCCACCTGCTTGCGGCTCAGTGTTCATCATTCGGATGCGATACTGCTTTTTACGGTATAATAAAAGACGATTATAATGAAATATTCACTGCCGTCAATAAAGCGCTTTCCGAATGTGACGCAGTTCTGATTTCGGGCGGCTCATCGGCGGGGCTTAAGGATATGACCGCCGGTATAATCGAAAATGCGGGGACGGTTCTCGCTCACGGTATCGCAATGAAGCCGGGTAAACCGACAATTCTGGGAAAAGCCGGAAATAAGCCCGTAATAGGACTTCCGGGTCATCCTGCCGCCTGCTTTTTCGTTACTGAAATCATAGTGAGAAAAATAATCGATGTTCTTCTCGGAAAAGAGAGCCGCAGTATTACGAAAGAATTTATATGCGATGATAACATTTCGTCAAATCACGGCAGGGAAGAATTTGTCTGTGTTAAAACCGACGGCGAAAGAGCCGTTCCGGTTTACGGAAAATCGGGACTTATGTCTGTTATCTGTCAGTCGGACGGATATATCAGAATAGGCAGAAATCTTGAGGGAATACAAAAGGGCGATAAAGTTACTGTATATTTATTTGACAGGTGATATTATGAAACACAATTATCTTGACAATACTCCGGTTGCCGAGGCAAAGCAGATTTTCTTTTATTCACTCGGCGGAACCGGTTTTAAATATAAAAGTGAGACCGTGCCGTCCGGCGCGGCGTGCGGCCGCATTCTTTCGGAGGCGGTTTACGCGAAAATATGTTCACCTCACTATAACGCTTCATCTATGGACGGTATCGCCGTAAAGGCGGAAAACACATACGGCGCGAGCGAGCTTGAGCCGGTCATACTGTCATCGGGTCAGTATGTTGAAGTAGATACCGGCGATCCTCTTCCCGACGGCACCGATGCCGTGGTTATGATTGAGGATGTCAGCGAAGACGGAGAAGGAAACGTCCGGCTTCTGTCCGCCGTTCATCCGTGGCAGAATGTCCGCCAGGTCGGTGAGGATTTATGTATGGGAGATATGATTGCTCCTTCGGGTAAAAAAATCACACCTTCTTTATGCGGTGCTTTCCTTGCCGGCGGCGTAACTGAAGTTCCGGTCGTGAAAAAGCCCGTATTCGGAATAATACCGACGGGCGACGAAATAATCGCGCCCGTATCAGACCCGGGAAAAGGCGAAATCATAGAATTCAATTCATCGGTGTTCTCGGCAATGCTCTCGGAATGGGGAGCGGAAAGCAAAATTTATGACATTGTCCGGGATAAACCGGAGCTTATTTCCGAAGCGGTTTCTCTCGCGTGCGAAGAAAACGACGCTGTTCTTGTGCTCGCGGGCTCATCCGCCGGCCGTGATGATTATACAAGTACGGTAATATCCGAAAAAGGCAGAGTCATTATTCACGGTATTGCCGCAAAACCCGGAAAGCCTGCTGTTCTCGGCATTATCGGCAATACTCCGGTTGTCGGTTTACCGGGTTATCCCGTGTCCGCAATTATCATTATGGAAGAATTTGTCAGGGATCTCGTGGATATTTATTATTGCAGGAAATCCTCGCAGGCTGAAACGGTCAGCGCCGTGCTTTCCAGGCGTGTGGTTTCTTCGCTTAAATATAAAGAATATGTGCGTGTATCATTAGGCAAAATCAACGGTGAATTCTTTGCCGTTCCGATTCCGGGCGGCGCGGGTGTAATAACCGGCTTTACAAAGGCAGCGGGAATACTTGAAATTCCGCAGAACAGTGAAGGAATTGAAGCCGGAGAAAAAGTCACTGTCCGCCTGATTAAAGATAAAAATGAGATTGAAAATTCCCTTATCATCACAGGCAGTCACGATCCGCTGATAGATGAGGTAAACAATTTCCTTCAGAAGAAGAACTGCGGATTTTCGGTTGTATCTTCCCATGTAGGAAGTATGGGAGCGCTCAGCGCTGTTAAAAACGGTCAGGCGCACCTCGGAGCGATTCATCTGCTTGACAGTGAAACAGGTTTATATAATGAGAGTTATGTAAAAAGATTTTTCCCCGACGGCGGCGCCGTGATAGTTAAAGGCGTGGGCAGAGTCCAGGGACTGATGGTGAAAAAAGGCAATCCCTGCGGTATCAGGGAGTTTTCCGACATAAAGAATCATACTTATGTTAACCGCCAGCGCGGCGCGGGTACGCGCGTTCTTCTTGACCATCTTCTTTCAAAGAACGGTATTTCTCCCGATGAAATAAACGGATACAGAAATGAAGAATACACTCATACCGCCGTTGCCGCTCTGATTGCCGCGGGAAACGCGGATGCCGGTCTCGGTATATACTCGGCGGCAAAAATGTATGACCTTGATTTTATTCCCATCTGCAATGAAGAATATGATTTTATTGTCAATGAGAATTATATTGACGACGATAAAGTCAAAGCGTTTTTCGAAGTTCTTCATTCCGCGGAATTCCGCAATCGCCTTGAGGAAATGGGCGGATATAATATCTGATTACGGGTGATTATATGACACATATAAATGAAAAAGGCGAAGCCGTTATGGTTGATGTCGGTGAAAAGAATTACACTGAGCGCTCGGCTCATGCGTATGCAAGGATAAAAATGCAGCCGTCAACGCTTGAAGCAATTCTTTCCGATAAACTGAAAAAGGGAGACTGTCTTTCCTGCGCAAGAATAGCGGGTATTATGGCTGCCAAGAAAACCTCGGAGCTTATCCCGTTATGCCACAACATTCCGATTGATAGTGTTACCGTGGAGTTTGACAATAACGGAAAAGACGAGCTTTACATCAATTCTTACGCTAAATGCACTTATAAAACGGGAATTGAGATGGAAGCGCTTACCGCAGTTTCCGTAGCCGCGCTGACTGTTTATGACATGTGTAAATCGATTGACAGAGGAATGGTAACAGAAGAAATCCGTCTTATTGAAAAGAGCGGCGGGAAAAGCGGAGATTTCAGATTCGATGGTTAAGAAATTATTTATCAAAAAAGTCAAAGGAGAGCCGCCTGTTGAGGTTGATTCTTTGGATATATCCGCGCTTAACGGCATAACCGGCGACATTCATTCCGGCAACAATGACAGAGCAGTCTGCCTGATTACGGAAAAGACCGCTTCGGAAATTGAAGCTTACACAGATAAGTATAACTGTATGAGAAAGTTTTCGCCGAATCTGATTGTTTCGGGTGAACACTTTTTCTCTGCGGGAGAAACATTAAATATCGGCACAACGGTACTCGAAATAACATCGGTCGGAAGAGAGTGTCACGGATTGTGCGATATTCCGTCATGCCCGCTTATTGACGGAATTGTATTTGCCTGTGTTAAACAGGGAGGAAAAATCTTCATCGGAGATACGGTAAACTATGGTTGATTCATTCGGCAGAAAAATTGACTATCTCAGAATGTCGCTGACCGGGCGCTGTCAGCAGAGATGCACTTACTGCGCAAGGGAAAGCGGCGGTAAATGCGTCAAAGACAGCGAGCTGTCGGCGGAGGATTTTATTTTTACCGCGAGCGTGTTTGCCTCGCTCGGATTCAGAAAAATCCGACTTACAGGCGGTGAGCCTCTTTTAAGAAGAGACATTCTGCAAATAATCAAAGGAATATCCGAAACAGGTGTTTATGAGGACACAGCGCTTACAACAAACGGTCTTGAACTTGCGAAATTATGTCTGCCGATGAAAGAAGCGGGGCTGAAAAGAATCAATATAAGTCTTGACTCCACAGACCCGGAAATATATAAAAAAATAACAGGCGCCGATTTGGCTCCCGTTCTTGAAGGACTTTATAAGGCGATTGAGGTTTTTGATAAAGTAAAAATAAACGCTGTTTTGCTTAAGAATATCAACAGCAATCCCGATGGGCTTTTTAAGATTGCGGAAAATTATCCCGTCACAGTCAGGTTTATTGAACTGATGCCGATGGGAGGAAAAGGCAGGGGAGTAACGGCAGACGAGATTCTTGCCCGTTATCCCGAACTCAGGCCCCTTCAAGGCGGCGATGAACATTCACCCGAACGGCTTTATACCGCGGTCGGATATAAAGGAAAAATCGGTTTCATTTCACCGGTAAGCCGTTCATTTTGTTCCGGCTGCAACAGAATGCGTCTGACTTGGGACGGAAAACTCCGCCCCTGTCTCGGAGATGAGCTTGAAATAGACGCAGCCGAAGCGATTATTAAAAAGGACAGTGAAGCGCTGACTTCATTGATTGAAAAAGCGATTGAAATGAAACCTGAAAAAAATTCTTTCGGAACGGATTTTAACGCTGTCCGTCCGATGAACGCAATCGGAGGTTGAATATGGCTGAGATATTATCGATAAATAAAAGTGACAAAAGAGGAACCGTCAAATATCCGTGCGAAAGCGGAGAACTGATTGAGAATACGGGCCTTAAGGGCGACGCTCACGCCGACGGCAGTCACAGACAGCTCAGTCTTCTCGCAAAAGAGAGTTATGATAAAATGGAGGCGCTCGGTTCAGGCAAGCTTCCTTTCGGAAGTTTTGCGGAGAATATAACAACCTCGGGCATTATTCTGCATACCCTTCCCGTCGGAACTGTTCTTAAAATAGGAAATTGTACCGTACAGGTGACACAGATAGGGAAAGAATGTCATAACGGCTGTGAAATTCAGAAAAAGGTCGGTAAGTGCGTTATGCCTCTTGAAGGAATATTTGCCCGCATTATAAACGGCGGGGAAATAAATGTCGGAGATACAATAGAAATTGTTTAAACTGACAAAAACAGAACTGAAATTTTGTTCAATATTTTCATTGAAAAAATTTATATAATTAAGTTATAATTTAAAATACACTTTTATACATAAATCGGGAGGTTTATAATATGAATATGTTAAAGAAAGTT
>JAFWRV010000441.1 GCA_017519685.1 Clostridia bacterium | reverse complement strand
AGAGCCGACCTTTACGAAGACCTTGTTTCCGTTTACTTCGCAGACGGGAACGTGCTTTTCAACAGCCGCGTCGGTTGTGCCGGGGATAATCTCCTGCATCGGTTCTCCGCAGCAGATTACGGGAACACCCGTACCCTTTACGATTGCGATAATCTGACCGCAATGCGCGCATTTGTAAAATTTCATTTCCATAATTTTTCCTCCGGATGTAAATTTGTTTTATCAGAATCGGTCATCTTCAGGTTGCCGAAAGAATATGAAGATTTCTGACCGAAACATTACCGATTTTATCATTGACGGAATAAGCGTGCTTTTCAAGCTCGTTTCCGTCGGCCGATGTGAGATTTCTGCTTCTGAGCTCGTCTGCCAGCGAAGCGCAGACGCTTTCAATCAGGTTTATTTTTTGCCCGACGGTTTCGCTGTCGGCGTTTCCGGTATTAAGAAGCAGAGTGAGGTCTTCGCACAGCCGCTGTCTTCCCGGTATTTCTGCAAGCGCGCGGAAGCTCCATTTATAATAAGGCATATATCTGCCGCTGAGAAGGAAGGCGGCTTTCATAACACTTGTGACAAATTCTGTCAGGGCAAGCTGCGCCGCGCCTTTTTCTCCGCGGGCGATACACCTTGAGAAATTATACTGACCGGACTGCGCGGCGAGAAGAATGTTTCCCGCAAGACGTTTGAGAAGAATATCCGTCGGCATTTTCAGAAGATAGTTTCTGATATCCGTGAATTCACCGTAATTGTCAAAAAAGATTTTTCCGTTTGTTGCCTGGGCAAGGGCGCTGTCGGGAATGTGAAGCCATTCTTCGACAGAGAGAATACCGCTGCCGCTGCCTGTTTCGCTGAGATAGAAATCGGCGGTGCGTATTACGCCGTGCCTGCTTCCGCCGACAGGGGCGACAAGAGGACGCCGGATGCCTTCGAATTCTTTAGGGAGCTTTGAATAGGCGCGCTCAAGCTCAAACGCGCGTTTCCTGTCAAGGGTTTCCTCACCGGGAATGAAGATGCAGAAGCCGGGCTCAAAATCGTGGTCGCGTGAGATTTCATCGTCAAAGCCGAAGCATTCCGAGCCGCTTCCGGCGATTCCCGCGGCGATCAGGGGAAGAATGTCGGAAAATTCCTTTTCGAGCATGGGCCTTCCGAATTCCTCAAAGTATTTTTCCGAAAGCTCAATCCCTTTCATATATCGACCTCATCCGCGCGTTGAGTTCTTTTTCAGTCATGAATCTGCCGTAAAAGCCGAACACGGGCGCGCATTTTTCACAGACGAAAGCGTAGTTGCCGTCTCTGACGATTTCTTCGGAGTTGAGCATTTCTTCCGCCTTGTCAAGATAATCGTTGATTTCGTTTTCGCCGTCTTCCATACCGATGCTTTTATATATCAGGTCGGCGAGATTGCAGTAGGTTATAGCCGCGTCCGCCTCCCCGCCGGGAATATTCATCATAACGCCGAGCGCGTTTTCAAAAAGAGCGAGAGAATCAATATAGTCACCGGTGTCCATCACGGCAAGCGCCATGTTGTTATAAAGACCTCCGAGCCGCCCGTCGTTTCGTGGAAGATATTTTTCATATATCTCCCTTGCTTTTT
>JAFWRV010000440.1 GCA_017519685.1 Clostridia bacterium | reverse complement strand
GCCGTTGCCGGCGCGATTGACGCTATGGGCGTTGACGCTGTCGAGCTTGCTCCCGTTGTGAATTTCAAAGAAGACAGAATCGTCTGCAGGACCATTGCCGCGGCGGTTGAAAACGCGGCGGTCGCCATTCCGGTCGGCAATACCGTTGAAGGAGTCGCCGAGGCGTGGGAGTGCGTCAGCTCTGCGAAGAAACCCGTCCTTCAGGTGGAGCTTCCCCTGAGCACGGTTCAGATGGAATATACTTATCATATCAAGGCGGCAAAGATGATGCCGATTATCGAAACGCTGGTAAAAGCGGCGAAGGAAAAATGCGACGCTGTCGAATTCGTTATCGGCGACGCCACGAGAGCCGAGGAAAAGGTTCTCAAGGAGGCAATCGGTATCGCCGTTTCAAACGGAGCCACCGCCGTTACGCTCTGTGATGACGCGGGAACTCTTTTCCCGGTTGAGTTCGCGGAATTTGTCAGAAGCGTTAAGGAATACACAACGGTTCCCGTTTATGTCAAGGTATCGGACAAACTTTATATGAAGACCGCCGCCGCATTTGAGAGCATTAAAGCGGGCGCCGACGGAATAAAGACGGTTACCGACGGCAGGCATCAGCTTAAAACCGATGAAATCGGCGCTGTTCTCGCTGCCAAGGGCGAGTCAATCGGAGTTTACTGCGACATTGACGCGACGAGAATTCATTCCGACTCCGAAACGCTGAGCAAAAAAGTCAGAAGCACCGAGAAAGAGGAAGCGGCTCCCGCTGAAAACAAAGCCGACGTTACTCTCAACGCCGACAGCACGATAGAGGATATTCTCAAGGCCGCCGCAAAGCTCGGATATAATCTGACCGAGGAGGATTCTTCTAATGTCCTCAGGGGACTCAAAAGAATCTGCGAGAAAAAAAGCAGTGTCGGCACAAAGGAATTTGAGGCGCTTATCGCTTCCTACGCAATGCAGGCGCCCTCAACCTATCATCTTGAAAGCTACACCGCCACAAGCGGAAACCTGACCTCATCAATGGCGCACGTCGTTCTGACAAAGGACAGCGGCACGAAGATTTCCGGCATGGCCATAGGCGACGGACCTGTTGACGCGGCGTTCGGCGCGATTGAAAACAGCGTCGGCTTCCACTTTGAACTTGAAGATTTCCAGATAAATACCGTAACAAGGGGCAAGGAGTCGCTCGGCTCGGCTCTTATAAAGCTCCGCAGCGACGGAAAACTGTATTCGGGCAACGGAATATCAACCGATATAGTCGGTGCCTGCATCAGGGCTTATATCAACGCCCTGAACAAAATAGTCTATGACAGAGAAGAGGGATAAAATTGAAACTCGTATTTTCCACCCGTGAAGTCAGAGCGGATTCATTCACCGACATCTGCAACATGGCGTACGACTACGGCTACTCGGGTTTTGAGATTTTTGACGCGAAAGCGGAAAAGAAAATGCATTCCGACAGCGTCCTGCGCGACGGTTCGGTTGACGCAAAGAGAAAGCTGCGCAACAGGGGACTTGCCGTTTCAGCCCTCGTTTATCCGTTTAATATCGAAGATGAAGAGGCGGATCCCGTTGTCATAAAGCAGTATGTTGACTGGGCGAATGACGCCGGAATAGAAGCCGTTATAGTGCGCTTCGGCACGGAGCCCGATTTTGCTGTTATCGGCGAAAAACTCGCTCCCGCAATCGAGAGGGCGGGCAAAACCGATGTCAGAATTCTTTTTGAAACCTCGGGACCTCTCGCCCACACCGGAAAGGTGCTTGAGCTTATCAATAAATTCGCTTCGGTAACGCTCGGAGCCGCCTGGAATGTCAGGGAAACCTTTTTCACGGCAGGCGAAACCGCCGAGAAAACGATTGAAACGCTCGGCGCTCATATATGCTATGTCCGTCTCGGCGACAGAAATTCCGATGTCAACTGCCTTATAGGTGAGGGAACGCTCCCGGTCAGCAACATCATCAACGCTCTGCGCTCGCTCAATTATGACGGCTTTATCTGCGCCGACAGCAACGATGAAATAACCGACCCCGATATAGTTCTGACCCATTTCTGCAATTTCCTCAAGGAAAGCGGAAATCCCGTAAGTCAGAGCAGGGCGCTTTATTACAACAGGGCGCATACGGGCAGCTTCCCATGGAAAAAGTACGATATGGTAGATATGACTTTTTCACAGGTGCTTGACACGATGGTCGATACATTCCCGGATCAGCTCGCGTTCAAATATACCACGCTGGATTATACACGCACCTATGCGCAGTTCCGGCAGGACGTGGACCAGTGCGCCCTGGCGCTGATCTCGCTGGGCGTGAAGCCCGGCGCGAAGGTGGCCATCTGTGCCACCAACGTGCCCCAGTG
>JAFWRV010000439.1 GCA_017519685.1 Clostridia bacterium | reverse complement strand
GCGCAGCGGGCAGTCTTCTGGCCGTACCATCTTTTTAAGCTGAACAGCGTACTTGCCGCGGCAGCTTATCCCGTGGGAAGCAAGCTCCGCTCTTGCTGGAGGATATACGGGATTGCCCAGCTCCTCGGTGCTGGTGGCAGCGGAGATAAGCGTGGCCGGAGAATCCGAGAGCCGTGAAATTTTTCTCAACGGCGGATATAACCATTTCTTCCGGCGAGTTTTTGCCGTCACAATAATATGTATGGCTGTGAAAACATTCTTTATAATGTGTCATTATCATTGTCTTCTTCTTTTGTAAATTTATTTATAATTTCTTTTTCTTCTCTGATGCTTACTGAGATTCTTTCGATAAAATCCTTACATTCGGGATTCTTATAAAGTAATTTACCGACTTTCTTAACTGCTTTAATGAATCTGCGGTCAAATTTTATTATATTTTCATTTTTTATCATCGGGCAAACGGAATAACCTCTGTAATCAAGAACGGCTTCTATCTTGCCGTTTTGATTTATTACGGGAAAAAACGGAAAGATTTTGCAGGAAAGCGGTCTGTTTTGTCTGTCGCACTTTCCGTCACAAACAGCTATTCTTCCGCTGTTACCCGATATAATCTTAAAGTCCGTCTTTTCATTCGGGAAAAGAAGCATTCCTGTTTCTCCGTTCCCTTTGCAGCAGTTTTTGCCGCAAATCAATCCGCAATCCGCTTTTAGCGGAGTTTTGTTTCCGATGATTGAACCGGCTTTAGTATATAATTTATCAAAATCCATATTTTAATTAAATGAGCGCTCCGGAAGACAGCTTCGGGAGCGCAAATTTTTAATAAACAAAATCTTTATAGATAACGTGTGTGGAGCCTGTGGCTGTTCCCGAGCCGATACTGATATCTATTCCGACTTTAATGTCGTATTCAACTGTCAGTGAAACAAGTTTGCCGGATTCAATATCAACTTTGGCAACCGCTCTTGCGTTATTGTAACTCTCGGTAATAGAAGCGCCTTCATAAGTACCCGCGATGGCGTCATAGATAACAGGACCTGATTTATGGTCGTAATATCCTTTGTCTTCATTACCGACACAAATTCCGCATTTATCAATGGGGCTTGAGCTTGTCTTGTGATTTTTGTCACCGACAGAAGAGCCGTCTTTGATTTTAATGGTTACAATATAATACTTGCCTTCGGTCTTGACTGTTGCGTCATTAATATCGGCAGCAGTAAGTGTGCTCTTGCGCAGATACTCTTTTTTGGAATCTTCATCCCATTTGCCCTTAGTGACTTTTTCGGAGTATCTGTTGTCAGCGCCTATACCGATAAACTTTTCAACAAGACTCTTAAAGGGCTTTAACGCGACGCTCATATCATAATTTTCATTATCTGTATAGCGTTCTTTTGAAAAGCCGGCTTTTGCCTTGTATGCTGAATTAACAGCGTCATTATAGACCGCAAGTATTTCTTCTTTAGTCTGGGGAACTTTCGCCTCGGTAGTTTCTTCCTCAGTCGTCTTTTCGGTTTCGGATTCTTCTTTTTCTTCTTTCTCTGTTACCTTTTCCGTGGTTTCTGTTTCTTTTGATTCTTCAACAGTTGTCTGCTCGGGTTCTGTTTCTGTTTCGGTTTCGGTAGAAACTGAAACATCTGTAACGGATTCTGCCTGAGACTCGGACTCGGATGTTGTGTCAGCCGGTTCGGTTTTGCTGCCGCATGCCGCGAAAGCAAAAAGCATTGCAAGAGAAATAATGATTGCTGTAATCTTTTTCATAGTGAAGCCTCCGTTAAAAGTTGTTTATTTTAAAACTCTGACTCTTATAGCTCCGTCAATATCTGTGCCGAATTCTCTATCGGTATCGATTACGGTATATCCCATTCCTTTTTTAGTTGATGAGAAAATACCGGAAACTGATGCGCCGGCACTTTCGGCTGCGGCTTTTGATCTGTCAGCAAAAGCGCTGTCTTCTTCGTGAAGGAAGCAGGTACGGACTGTGAATTCTTCTCCGATATTAGTGTTGGGGAAGTTAACGCTGTTCTTGATTATACCTTTTTCAAGATAGTCGGAAACTTCTTTCGCTGCCATAACAGCGCAGTTATCTTCGCTTTCGGGAGTGGAAGCGCCGAGATGGGGGATAGCGGTTACACCTTCGTGACCTATTTGCTCATCTGTGGGGAAGTCTGTTATATATGCCGCAACCTTACCGGAGTCAAGAGCCGCCACGAGTGAAGCGGAATCAACAAGTTCGCCTCTCGCGAAATTAAGAATTCTGACTCCGTCTTTCATCTTGGCGATAGTTTCGGCGTTAACAGTACCTTTTGTGCTGTCATTGAAGGGAAGATGAAGGGTGATATAATCCGATGAAGCATAGATATCATTCATATCGGCTGTGATTTTGTATCCTTTTGATTCAAACGCCGCTTTCGCTGCGTCGCTGAGGAAAGGATCAAATCCGATTATATCCATGCCTAATGCGTTTGCCGCGTCGGCAACAAGAGCGCCGATTGCGCCCATTCCTACAACACCGAGAGTTTTTCCGAGAATTTCGGGACCGACAAACTGTGATTTGCCTTTTTCAACCATCTTGCCGACGTTTTCGCCTTCGCCTTTAAGACCTTTGCACCAGTCAATAGCCGCAGAGATTTTTCTTGAGGCGAGGAAAAGAGAGCAGATTACAAGTTCTTTTACCGCGTTTGCGTTTGCGCCGGGAGTATTGAAAACAACTACGCCCTGCTTGGCAAAATCGGCTACCGGGATATTGTTAACACCGGCGCCCGCTCTTGCTATTGCGACTGTTTTTTCATCAAGAGTCATTTCATGCATTGAAGCGGAGCGAACGAGTATTGCGTCGGGAGCGTCGAATGAGTCGGTGCAGTAAAAACAGGTGCGCCGACGATCCAAAGCAGCCTCCGCCACCATATTCTGAAAATACCGGAGGCCGTTTATGAGGCCAGCGGCATCGTGGTCAACGGGCGCAGGCTCAAGTCTTTCGTTTTTTCCACAGACCTTGCCATCATCCGAAACTGCGACGCGGACGCTGTCTTTGCCGTTTAT
>JAFWRV010000438.1 GCA_017519685.1 Clostridia bacterium | reverse complement strand
GGCGGTATGGGCGACAACCCCAGATACGCTCTTTATCAGTCAACATACGAGGTAATCTGCGCAAACAAGGCGTCAGAAAAGAGAGACTGGACAGTTACCGTCGCGGGTAAATGCTGCGAAAGCGGTGACCTTATTCAGGAGTGGACAAGAGTACAGCCGCTTGAGCCCGGTGATATTCTCGCCGTTCTCTCAACCGGAGCTTATAACTATTCGATGGCTTCCAATTACAACCGTATTCCGAGGCTGCCGGTAATCTTTGTCAAGAACGGACAGGCGAGAGAGGTTGTAAAGAGAGAAACCTATGAGCAGCTTTGCGAGTGCGATATCTGATTGTCAGCGCTGACTTTTAAATGCATTTATTGTTTTGTCAGGAAGTGTAACGATGTTTCAGACCAGAAATGCAGCACCCGGTGTCAGGGTATTGTGCGTAAAAACCGATAACTTCAAAAATAATATAGTTGACATTTCAATGGCGGTTCCGCTTGATGAAAGCGCCGCCGCAAACGCCCTGCTTATACGCCTTCTCAGCAGAACGAGCAGGGACTATCCCGATTTCACAAGACTGAACGCCAAACTCGATGAGCTCTACGGAGCGACAATTGATTTTGACGTCGGCAAGAGCGGAGACGCGCAGGTGCTTTCTATTTATATAAACTGTCTTGATGACAGGTTTTCACTCAGCGGCGACACGATTACCGACAAGTGCATCGAGCTGCTGATGAGTATGCTCTTTAATCCCGACGTTAAAAACAGGAGCTTCGGTGCGGATAAACTTGCCACCGAGAAGAGACTTCTCATAAATGAAATCCTCGATGAGAAGGATGATAAGCGGGCTTACGCGCTTAAAAAATGTATTTCATATATGTGTGAAAACGAGCCGTTCGGAAGAGACGAGCGAGGCACACAGGAAGAAATATCCTCTGTTAAGATGGCGGATGTTTATGCCGCATGGAAGAATATCCTGAAGACTGCGGTATTCCAGGTCACGGTTGTCGGAGGTACCGATATAGACGGCATCACCGGCATTCTCTCCTCACAATTCAGCAAGATTGAAAGAGAGCCGTGTGAAATCAGAACCGTTTTCAAAAAGAAGGCATCCGGCTTCAAGAGATATGAGGAAAGCGAGCCGGTCAATCAGGGCAAGCTTGTTATGGGTTACCGCTCCGGTATGGAATCACCGGATGACGGTTATTACAAGACAATGGTTATGACCGATATTTTCGGCGGTGGAACCTATTCCAAGCTTTTTGCCAATGTCAGGGAAAAGATGAGTCTTGCTTATTACTGCAGCGCTTCTCTTTATAAATCAAAGGGTCTTATCATTGTCCAGAGCGGTATTGATACAGACAAGGAAAAGACGGCGTCAGCGGCAATAATAAATCAGCTTAACGATGTCAGAGACGGTAATTTTGATGACGAAGTCCTTATGGCGTCAAAGCGTTCAATCAGGGAAAGACTGACTTTCTCAAACCCGAATTCAATTTGCACATGGTATGATAATTTCATTCTGACCGATAAGATACTCAGCCCCGAGCAGGTTATTGCCGAGGTTGAAAAAGTTACCAGAAAAGATGTTATGGAAGCGGCAAAGAGAGTTTCTCTCGATAAGATATTTATGCTTTCCGCTTCGGCAGAGGAGGAAGAGCCCGGTGAAAATTAAGGAATATAAAAACGAACTCCTCGGTGAAAGCGTCTTTTGCGCGAAGCACTCATCCGGACTTGAAATCTGCGTCTGCCCCAAAGAAAACTATGATTCCGCCTATGCTCTGTTTGCGGTTAAATACGGTTCGATAGACACTTTTATCGGAAACGAGGACGGCAGTTATACCGCCGTTCCCGAAGGAACCGCGCATTTTCTCGAGCATAAGCTGTTTGAAAGCGAGGAGCTTGACGCGTTTGAGCTTTTCCAGAAAACCGGCGCTTCGGCGAATGCCTACACAAGCTTTGAAAGAACCGCTTATCTTTTCAAGGGCTCGGAAAACATAGAAAAATCTCTCGGCTATCTTCTCGATTTTGTCCAGAAACCGTATTTTACTGCCGAAACAGTCCGGAAAGAGCAGGGCATAATCGGTCAGGAAATCAGGATGTATCAGGATTTGCCGTCATGGGTGATTATGTTCAACGCCCTCAAGTGTCTTTATAAAGACAATCCTATCAGAATTGATATAGCCGGCACTCAGGAGTCTATTGCAAAAATCGACGATAAACTTCTCTATAATATATATGATACCTATTATAATCCTTCAAATATGGTACTTTGCGTAGTCGGCAAAGTCGATCCCGAAAAGGTCTTTGAGCAGGTGTCATCCTCGATTCTCAGAAAGAAAAAGACGGTTCCGCCGAGAAAATTCGAGAAGGAGCCGGCGAAGGTATATAAGAAATATATTGAGCAGAAACTGTCGGTTACAAGAAAGCAGTTTATGCTTGCGTATAAAGAACCGCTTCAGGTTCCCGAAATCACGCTTGAAGATGAAATCGCGACCGATATTCTCTGCGAAGCGGTTTTCGGCCAGTCAACTCCGTTC
>JAFWRV010000437.1 GCA_017519685.1 Clostridia bacterium | reverse complement strand
GTTTACGCAGACCTCGCCTTTATCGGTATGAATCCAGTCCGTTACATTGACATCGGCAACCGAGCCGTCGTTATTGATATTGATATATACCGTTTCGGCTTTTGAAACAGAACCCGGAGCGGCGGTATATACCGGCTGACTTACGCTTTTAACTTCCGCTGAGCTGTCAGCCGCCGTTTCCGTTTCTTTCTGCCCGCAGGCAGTCATACAAAACAGAATTGAAATGACTGTTCCGAGCGCGATTATTTTTTTGACGGATGAAGATTTCATCTTTTCCGCTTCTCCTTTCTCTCCGGCTGCCGCGGCGCTTTTCCAGCCGACAGTCAGTTTATTTATAACTCCTTCAAAGACAACAAGGATGGCGGGCAGGAAAACAATTATTACGATTCCGCTGATTGCGGCGCCCCTTGCGAGCATTGAACAGATGGATTTGACTATTTCGATATTGCAGACGCAGTAAACTCCGAATGTGGCGCAGAAAAAGACGAGAGCGCTCTGGCAGATTGATTTGTCTGCCTCTTTCGCGGCGTCAATCATCGCTGTGACCTTGTCTTTTCCGGATTTCAGTTCCTCTCTGAAACGTGATGTCATCAGGATTGCGTAGTCAACCGTGGCGCCGAGCTGAACACAGCTTATGATTGTCGGAGCGATGAACGAAACGTCGGCTCCCGTAACAAGCGCGCAGGCGAGATTGATGAAGATCGCAAGTTCAATCGCAATCACCAGGAAAACAGGCACGGCAATGGATTTGAAGAAGATCGCGATAAGAATAAAAATCGCGCCGATGGAAAGAATGCTTGTTATCTTGAAATCCTTTGAGGTTACCGCTATGAGGTCCTTTGACATAACTCCCTCGCCTGTCAGATAACCGGCGGGGTCGTATTTTTTGACAATCTCCGTCAGCGTGTCTATCTGCGTGTTTTCCTCATCGGAGGCGGTGTTATAGACGGAATTGACCATCATAAGCTGCCAGCCGTTTTTGAAGCAGATGTCTTTTACCGCGTCGGGAAGAATCTTGCCCGAGATGGCGGGCCCGACAAAAGAGTTGAGCGAAATGACATTTGAGATACCGTCAACATCTTCTATTTCGTCAATCATCTGCGAGACTTTTCCCGAGGGTACGTCGTCGTGAATGATGACAAAATGTGTCGTTGCCATATTGAAGTCGGTTTTCATTTTAATGAGCGCCTGAACCGAATCGAGCTGTTCGGGCAGAGCGTTTGAAACATTGTAATCAAGAGGAACAAGACTTTTCGCGATGTATGACGGAATAATAAGAGCCAGGAAAATAACGGCAAACACCTTGCGGTGCTTTACGATAAATTCGTTGAGCGGTTTGAAATTCGGGATAAGACGCTTGTGTCTGAAGCGGTAAATCGGTTTATAAAACAGAATAATGAAAGAGGGAAGAACCGTGACAACCGTCAGCACGCCGAGCAGAACGCCCTTTGCCATTACTATTCCGATATCAAGACCGAGCGTGAAGCTCATGAAACAGAGCGCGAGGAAACCGAAGACCGTTGTCAGCGATGAGCTGGCGAGAGAGGTGAAGGTTGCCGCTATCGCTTTTGTCATGGCTTCCGTTCTGTTATCGGTTTTCTCAAGCTCCTCATTGAATCTGTCGAGCAGAAAGACCGAATAATCCATGGTGACGCCGAGCTGGAGAATGGCCGCGATGCTCTGCGTTATATAGGAAATTCCGCCGGGCATAAAGATGTTTGTGCCCATATTGTAAATTACCGCGTAGCCGAGCGCGGTCAGAAGCACAAGCGGAAGCACCCAGGAATCCATTGTCAGCGAGAGGGCGATAAGCGCGAGTACAATTGCGATCGCGATATACTTCGGCGCTTCGGAGTCGGTCAGTTCCTTGGTGTCCTCAATGATTGCCGACATACCGCTGAGGAAGCACTGCTTATTGAGCAGCGATTTGATTTCTTTGACGGCGTTCATTGTTTTTGTGGTGGCGGAGCCCTCCTCAAACTGAATCATCAGCAGCGTGGATTTTCCGTCGGAAGAATAGAATATATCGGTCAGCGCTTCGGGAAGGATAGTTTTGGGTATCGTTATATCAACGATATCATCCGTCCAGGTGACTGAGTTTACGCCGTCAACCGCGGAGATTTTTTCCTTGAGCGAAACGATATCTTTGCTTTTCATATTTTCGATAACGAGGAAGGCGTTAGCCGCGCTTTCAAAATCCTTATCGAGGATTTTTTCCGCCTGCACCGACTCAATATCACCGGGAAGATAACTCATCAGGTCATAATTTATGAATGTTCCGAGATAGCCGATGACGGAAGGGATGAGAAGCACGGTCGCGACAATCAGCATTATTTTTGAATGCCTCGCTATGAAACGGGCAGTTTTCTGAATCATTAATCTGTCACCTCCGTGAGATTTTTAATAACACTCCTGAGTCCCGGATAAACCGTGTCAAATGAAAACGGAACGGTTTCCAGGATGATGTCACAGCAGACCGAGCCGACTGTTTCCGTAATCAGATATACAGAAGCCATCGCTCTGTCCTCACTGAAGCCCGCCGAAATAAACGCGTTTGTGATTTTGTCGAGCATCGCTGTGTATTCTTTGTTTTCATCGCTTGTTATATATTTGAAACAGCGGGAGAGATTCTTATTGAGCAGCGCGCAGATTTCCTTGTTTTTCATAAGAAAATCCGTAACGTGGTCAGTAATCAAAAGCGCCTTGTCGCTGAGGGAGAGGGAGGGGAAATCTTCTCTCTTTTCGATTTCTTCAATTGCTTTGCCGATGACTCCCGCGCTTTTATCGGCGACAATCTGGTCAAACAGGTCATACTTATCCTTGAAATAAAGATAGAATGTGCCCTTCGCGACCCCTGCCGCGCGCACGACGTCATCAATGGCGGTTGAAGAAAAACTTTTATTTATAAACAGCTTGTAGGCGGAGTCAAGAAGTCTCTTTTTCTTGGCGAGTTTGTTCTCGGCTGCTGTTGCCATAATATCACTCCGTTTTCTGACTAATGGTCATTTTTCAGTATAATAGCGAAAAAATGACTGAAAGTCAATATTTTTCCGCAAAATTCATTAATTATTCATAAAAGTAAAAAACGGTTCACAGATTTTCAACCTGTGAACCGTTAAAAAATGTGGCTGTTGGGTTTTCTCTAAACAGACAATATATAATTACATAATTACTTATAAAAAACTTGTCTGTCTGTTTTTCGCTTAAATGCGAACGCCCTCTTATAAATTGAGGAAATCTTTTCTGTATTCAACTTTGAATGCTTTCGCGATTTCGACAAGATCGGGGTCGGTGATTGTATTTACTCTCGGGAAGCTTGCGGTCATAAGATAAAGCTGAGCAGCTTTTTCAACTGTTTCAATCAGTCCGAATGCCTCGTCAAGGTCTTTGCCGCAGCCGTAGATGCCGTGAAGCGCCCAGATAACAAGGCGGAATTCTTTCATCTTTTCCGCTGTCGCGATTCCGATTTCATTGGTACCGCAGACCATCCACGGGAGCACGCCGATTCCGTCGGGGAAGACAACCATACATTCTGTGCACACCTGCCAGAGGGAATGGGTGAATTTCTTTTCATCGAGCTCGTGAACATAGGTCAGAGCGAGGGTGGCGGTCGGATGCGAGTGCATAATGACTCTGTTTTCGGGATTTACGGAAAGGCGGGAAATGTGGCTCATAAGATGGGCGGGAAGCTCGCTTGTCGGTCTGCCGCCGTCGCTGTATCCCCAGAGAAGGTCGGCGGTTACTCCGTCGGAAGCGACACGGATTATGCCGAGATTGTTTTCCGGGTCATCTTCGACATTCTTGAAGTATTTGCCTGTTCCCGTTACGATGAAGATTTTGCCGATAAGCGGTTTCGCGTCAAAGCCCATATCGATTTTGCGGATTACGTTGTTAAGGTCCAGATATTCCGCGACCTCATTCTCATCGAGCATCACACTGATGTTTCCGCCGTTTCTTTCATCCCAGCCGAGACGGTACATGTTTGCCGTTGTTTTCATCATACCCCTGACGAAGGGCGCATCAAGAATGTTTTTCATTGTCTTTTTACCAATTCCTTTTTCTCATATTCTTTTATATCCGAGATGTAACTGTTTTTCATTGAGTTTCTTTCAAGATACTCCTCCCAGACATCACCGAGAGGAAGGGTCTTGACTTCTTCGCCGACAGCCATAAGAGAGGTGAAGTCGGCTTCATCCTGAAGCTTCTTCATCTGCGCCGACGGCTCAAGAAGCGCAAACAGCAGCGCCTTGCGGACATTGCGCACGCCTGTGACCCAGGCGGAAATGCGGTTGATTGAAGCGTCAAAGTAGTCGGTCGCGATGAATACTCTGTCAAGCGCGTCGTTTCTGACGATTTCTTTCATTATTTCCTTTGTTTCGTCATCGAGAAGAACGACGTGGTCACTGTCCCAGCGGACTCCTCTCGTGACGTGCAGGCCGACCTTGTCGTTGAAAGCGAGCAGAGCGGAAATCTTGTCGGAAACAAGTTCCGTCGGATGATAGTGACCGTTATCCATAAGGGGAACTATACCCGCGCGGTTGACATAGCTCAGGCAGAATTCCGCCGAGCCGACCGTGTAGCTTTCAAGGCCGATTCCGAAAACCTTTGATTCGAGAGTTATGAAAACCTTGCTCTTGTCGTAAGGAACAGAAAGGATTTCATCAAGAGACTCCTTGAATCTGAGACGGGGTGAAAGACGGTCCGCGGGAACATCCTTGTATCCGTCGGGAATCCAGATATTCATAACGCAGGGGATACCCGTTTCTTCAGCGAAATACTGTGAAATCTCAATGCATCTCTTGCCGTGCTCAATCCAGAATTTACGGACCTTGTCGTCGGGCGATGAGAGAGTGAGGTTGTCTTTAACCATCGGATGGGAAAAGAAAGTCGGATTAAAGTCGAGACCGATGCCTCTTTCTTTCGCGAATTCAACCCATTTTCCGAAGTGATCGGGGCGGATTGCGTCTCTGTCAACGTTTTCGCCTCCGGTTATGGCGTAGCTCGCGTGAAGGTTCAGCTTTTTCTTTCCGGGAATAAGAGAAAACGCCATATCAATATCCGCCATCAGTTCTTCGGGGGTGCGGGCTCTGCCGGGATAGTTTCCGGTGGTCTGGATTCCTCCGCTGAGGGCTTCGCAGCTGTCAAAGCCGATAACATCGTCTCCCTGCCAGCAGTGAACGGAAACCGTTACGTCATTAAGCAGAGAAATGGCTTTTTCCGTATCTACGCCGTATTCCGCGTAAATTTTTTTTGCGCTTTCGTATCTTTCCATAATTTACTCCTGTTCCGTGATTTGTTGTGAAGTTGCTTCTTCTTTTATAATATAATCCGCGCTGACATAGCCGGATAAAGATCTGAATGTAACGTGCGCCCAGCCGCTGCTGATTTTATCAACCTCAACGGTACTGCCGTCGGGAATACGGGCAAGCACATCCGATGAAACATCGGGGGCGGACCTGAGATTGAGGGGACTGCCGGCGGTCCTGACTTTATATGAGCCGGCGGATGCGGGAGCCGTTTCTTCGGGAGAGGAGAGAGTGGTGTTTTCCGCATTGAAGAGATCTTCGTTGACCGTGAGTATGCCCCAGGCGCCGTTTTTCCGGGCGATATATACGCCGTTTCTTCCCTGGAGAATCGTGTCAAAATTGAAGCTGACCACCGTGTCGCCTGAGCGGTTGATTATTCCCGCTCTGCCGTCTTTGCCGACGGGAGCGAGGCCGTTTCTGAACGAGCAGACGGTTTCGCCGCCGGGCGGGTCAAATTCAAACGGAATGACAGGCATACCGCTTTCATCGATATAGCCCCATTTACCGTCCTTTCTCGCGGCGGCAAGTTCTTCGGAAAAATCCGAAGCCGCCTCATAGGTAAATGAAAGCTTAAGACTCAGGCTTTCGCTGACATAGCCGAAGGCGCCTTTTTCACCTGCGGAGTTTTTAACCGGATAAAGACCCTCGTCAAGCATAAACTCAGCGGCGTTTACGGGAGAAACGGTTTTCCCTTCCTTTCCAACAAGGCGGTTCTGTTTTTCATCCCAGTAAACTTTCTTTTCCGGGGTGACGGGACCGTGATACTGCTTTTTGAGGATTTTGCCGGTATCCGGGTCCACAAGCAGGGGATATTCCGACCTCGGTCCGCGGGCGATGATTTTAACGCTGCGCCATTTATCGCTTACAGCGGTGATACTCTCCTCATCCGCTTTTTCTGTTATTGTGCCGTCAAGAAGCATTATCCCTTTTTTGCCGCGCGAGTCGGTGTAAACAGCGAGCTGCTCATTCAGGCATTTTATGTCGGTAATATCCGAAAAGCCCGAGGTTGAGAAACTGCATCCGGCGATTTTATCCGCCTTCTTTTTACTGACTGTTCTTGCCGTAAAAGCGATAACGCAGATGAGCAGGATGAAGACGGCAACGCAGATTACAAGCAGCAGTAATTTGCGCTGTTCCGGTTTTCTGAGATTAAAAAGTTTCATCAAATCACCCTGAATTCACATATATATTAACTATATCACAGTAGTAATAAAAGTACAATAATTATTTAATTGACAAAGAAAAATTTTAGTTGTATATTTAGAAAAAAGGAGTGATATCATGAAGAAAACAGGGTTGAAAATCATATCGGTAATTCTTGCGCTGATGTTTGTGTTTGTGTCCGCGGGTATTCCCGCTTACGCGAAGGATAATGAGAAAGAAATCAAAAACGTTATTCTTATGATAGGCGACGGAATGGGCGTCAATCACCTTGAGTGGACAAAAGCGGACAGAAAAATTCCGCTGTTTATGGATTCATTCCCTTATAAGGGTTATTCAAAGACAAATTCATTCAACGGAGTCACGGATTCCGCGGCTGGCGGCACGGCGCTTGCCTGCGGGCTTCACGCGTGGAACAGCAATATCGGAACAAATTCAATACACACCAACGGGCACGGCGCGGTTTTTGCCGAATATAAAAATCTCTGTGAAATCGCGAAGTCGATGGGTAAACGCGCAGGCATTCTGACATCCGATGAAAACAGCGGCGCGACTCCCGCCTGCTTCAGCGCGCATACCGTAAAAAGAGAATATACCGAGCAGATTACTGAGCAGCAGCTTGAGTGTGACGCTGATCTTCTCTGGGCATGCAGCAACGGTCTTGTCAACAAGAAGAACGCCGGGGAGCACGGCTGGAAATACTGCGAAACTCTCCGCGATATAGACGCTCTCAAAGACGGGGACAAATCATTTGCCGCCGTGAAGGGAAATATCTGTTACGACATGGGCGGGCCGGATGACATTCCTCTGAGCGTGCTCACCGGGAAGGCGCTTGAACAGCTTGACTGCGAAGAGGGCTTTTTCATTATGATTGAAGGAGCCCATATAGATAAGAACAGCCACGCCAACAATAAAGAGGGTATGATGGAATCCCTGATTGAGTTTGACAAGTCAGTCGAAAAAGCGGTTGATTTTGCCGCGAAAGACGGCCACACACTTGTTATGGTGACTGCCGACCACGAAACAGGCGGCATTACAATGAATGAGGAAACGGGCGAATATGAATTCACCGTTTCATCGCATAC
>JAFWRV010000436.1 GCA_017519685.1 Clostridia bacterium | reverse complement strand
TGTCATAAACCGGAAGCAATTGTTTACTTGTTACAAGGGTCAGCGGATAAAGTCTGGTTCCGGAACCTCCGGCGAGAATAATACCTTTCACGCTATCTCTTCTTTCGTATTTATTGCCGCAAAATCATAACCCGATATACTGCCGATGATAATATACCATTATTTTGTAAAAAAGTCAACTTAACCGTTTGACAAAGCCTTATTTATAATGTAGAATAAAACAGTATAAACCTGTTAAGGGGGTGTGCCTGTGCAGGAGATGATTTATCAGAAAGTCAAGAAAATCAGAAACTTCCCTTCTGCCAATGAAAGTTACAGCCCGATGTTTTCATCTCTCGGTCTCTGCACCGCGGAGGGTGAGAACGGTATCGGCGCGCTCTGTTTCAATTATAACAGAGCGTCAAGACCGCTTTTTGACAAAACTGTTTCACTTCCGTTTCCTCTCAACACGAAGGAATCGGTTATTTATAAACTCGTTTTCGGAAACAATGAGGCGGAACTCGCTTTCTGGAAGAATGACTGTTTTATGCTCTCGTGCAGCGGAGTCAGCGAGCTTCCCCTGTTTACGGTAAAATCAAAAGATACCGTCGATTTATGGGTTGAATCCTGCGACGGCGAATACCTGATTCTCAACGGCTTCACAAAAAACAGAGATGAACGCGACCCCGATGAAAAGACACCGTTTGTAATCGGAGTCCGCGCTGTTATCGGCAAACTTTCCGCTGAAAACGGCTTCATCGCTCACGCCGGAGCGGGAAAGCTTCTGCTCGCGTTTGCTTTTGAAGGGCTCAAATGCTCAGCGGGTTCTGTCAGAAATGCTCTTTCGATTGCTCCCGAAGACGTCAAAAGCGCGTCGCTTTTCTGCCGCCGCTGGCTGAGAAACTACTCGCGCGATTTTGCCCCCGAAACCGATAATGAAAGAGAGGCGGATCTCGTCGCCGGCGCGATTCAGGGATTGCTTTTCAATGCCACAAGGGCGCAGGGCAACCTCAGCAGCTATGTTTCTCCGTTCCCGTCAAGGGGCGGATATCCCGCCGCTTTCCTCTGGGACACATATTTCCAGAATCTCGGTTACAGCCTTCTCGGCACGAATCTTCACAGGGAATTTCTCCGTCAGATTGCCTCGCGTCACCGTACCGACGGCAAGTTTGCTCAGTTTTTATGCTCAACCTGGGAGAGACCTCACGACACACAGCCGGCTCTTTTCGGCTGGGCGGTGCTCAACGCCATGGGCGACGATCATGACTTTGCCTGGGAAATGCTGCCGATTATGGAGTCAAATAACAAATGGTGGCTCAGCGCGAGAATGACGGACCGCGGTCTTGTATACTGCCCGAGCGGGCTCGAAACAGGCCAGGATAATTCTCCCCGCTTTGACAACGGGCCGACAATTGCCGTTGATATGAACAGCTATCTGCTCAATCAGCTGCGCTCCACCGCCGAGCTTTCAAGAGTGCTCGGAGTTGAGGGCAAGGCGAAGGCATGGGATGAACTCGCCGATAAGCTCAGCCGCAGCATAATGACTCATCTTTATAACGATAAAGACCATATTTTCTATGATATTTCGGTCGCGACCGGAGAAAAGGTCAAGGTAATAGGCGCTTCATCATTCCTGCCGCTCTGGGCAGGTGTTGACATCGACAAGAAGAAAGTTGACAAGATGCTGAAGAAATATCTGCTTTCGCCTAAATGTATGTTCGGAAACATTCCTTTCCCGTCGGTCGCTTATAATGACAAGACATATAATTCATCCGACTGGTGGAGAGGGCCGACCTGGCTTCCGACCGCCTGGCTTATGCTTGAAACTCTTGAAAAACTCGGTCTTTCAAAAGACCGTAAAACCGCCGCCGACCGCCTTTACAATATGATTCTCGCGGACGGAGAAATGCACGAGCTGTTTGACTCGGCAACCGGAAAAGGTCTCGGAAACCGTCAGCAGGGCTGGACCTGCGCCATATTCCTGAAACTGTTTGCCGAAAGGCACCCCGAATAATAATGATTAAGATTTATACATTGGGAACATCCGCCGGGACACAGCCGTACCCCGGCTCACACCATGTTTCAACCGCGCTTGAGATAAACGGCTCGCTCTACTTTATCGACGCGGGCGAGTGCTGCGGATATACGGCTTATCTCAGCGGAGCGGATATTCTCTTCACAAGGGCGGTATTCATCACCCATCCCCACATGGATCACGTCGGAGGACTTGCCAACCTTCTGTGGTATGTCAGAAAAATGACAACGGGAGAAGGCGCGCGTGAATTTCCGCGTGAGGCGTTGGATATCTTCGTTCACGAAAAAGATGTTTACGACGCCGTGATGCTTCTTCTCAAAAACACCGAAGGCGGCTTTAAATGCTCATACGCGCACCGTCCCCATTTCTTTGAGGCGGGTGAAATATATAAAGACGAAAACATCTCCGTCACTGCAGTGCCGACATCGCACATGCCGCCGAAAGACGGCAGTCCGCAGTCATACGCGTTCATTATCAAAGCGGACGGCAAGACACTGGTGTTTTCCGGAGATATAAATATCGCTGATTTTGAAACCGTTCTGCCCGAAGAATGCGACGCGTTTTTTATTGAAACCGGGCATCACCGGATTGAGGAAATCCGCGGCGGAATCGACCGTTACGGCAAAATTGTAAAGCGTTTTTACTTTACGCATAACGGCGGATATATAATGCTCGACAAACAGGGCGCGAAAGAAAAGGTGCGCTCTGTTTTCGGAGAAAACGCGAAGGTTTGTTCCGACGGGGAAATATTTGAATTACAATGAATCCGACAGAAATTTTCAGAAAACTTTATAACAGCGAAGCGGAATATTCGCTCTTCACTCCCTACCGTGTCTGCCCCGTCGGGGCGCACGTTGACCACAATCTCGGGAAAATCACGGGTTTCGCGATAGATAAGGGAATCCGTATTTTCTTTTCACCCTGTACATACGGTGAAATCAGAGTTTCATCCCTTCAGTTTGAAGGAGAAGCAAAATGGAATGTCAACTCCGTTCCCGGAAAGCAAAATGACTGGGCGGACCATCTCAGGGGAGTCAACAGCGAGCTTTTACGGAACAACAGGC
>JAFWRV010000046.1 GCA_017519685.1 Clostridia bacterium | reverse complement strand
CATTCACATCTTCAATGATAATGGCGTATAACAAGATTTTCAGGCCCAAGGGCGATTATCCTTTTGAAGACTACGCCAACGACGGTCTTGTTGACCTTCCGTCGGCTCTTCATCCCAAAGATGAACCGTTCAAGTCTTACAACAGCGAAGATATTCAGCCCGGTATCTGGAATGTTATGAAAACCAGAAAAGGCGACCACGGTACGCCTATCGGTCTTTTTACAGACGCCGAAAGTACATTTTCTCTTTATGATGAGATGCTTTCCATTCTCGGCGAAGTTGAAGGAAAGATTTCCTCCGCCTCCAAGCCGAAAGCAAAAAGAACAAGGAAGAAGAAAGAAACTGTTAAAAGCGAAAAATAATTATAATGCGGCCGTTTTTCGATGGCCGCATTGCGGGTTATAGAATTAAGCGTGGTGATTGATTTGAAAAAAAAGATTCTGAATGCATTAAAAAAAGTCAGCACTGTATCAATTGTTCTTTTCTTTTTCGGAATGTTTCTGATTAACTGGAGCTGGTTCCAGCATGACTTATATAAAAAAGCTGTTTCAGCAGAATATGACGCTTATGTATATAATAATTCAGATAAATCGCTTGCTGACGGCGAATTTATATGTGTGTCGGGCACTCCGGTTATTGATAAAGCGCCTGTTGACAATCTGACAGGTGTTACCGTTGACGGATACCTGCTTTCAAGAAACGTTGAAATGTATCAGTATTACATCAGCGGCGACAATGTATATACCGACTTCTTTTCAACTCAGCAGGAAAGTATATCCGGAAAAGGCGGGGAGTATTATGAAAATCCCGCTTTTCCTCAGGATATTCAGAATACTGTATTTATCGGCGATGTTTCGCTTAAAGAAAACGGAATCAGACTCGGATATGATTTTATTTATAATCTGGATGCAACAGGTTATCAGTATTACACTTCGGATCATACCCGGGAAAACATTTCCGATTTGCCGGAGTTCAAAGTAAAAAACGGTTTTCATATTACTCCCGAAGGAAATTATGAAAGCGGAGATTCCGAAAACCACAAAGTAGGAGATCTGAGAATATCTTACAGCTATATTCCCGCGGACAGTTTCAAAGAACTTACATTAACAGGTAGTTTTTCCGGCGGAGTTATTAATAACATCGGTTCATCATCCTGTATGACCGATATAATAACAGATTCGGCGGGAATGAATGAAATAATCGGAAAATCAAGTAAATCAAGTTCAGCGGGTTTGTTGATTGCCGGAATAATTTCTGTTGCCGTGGCTTTTCTGATTTATATCATCCGCAATGTCATTCCGGGCAAAAAGGCGATGTCGTTTATTCTCGTCCTTGCTGCGGTTTCTTTGTCGGTGTTTAATTCGGTAAACGCAAAAGCCGATTTCGGAGATTACGGCGGAGACTATGATTTCGGAGGATATGATTCATACGATTCTTATGATTCCTATGATTCAAATGATTCCTACGATTATGACGATGACGACAGGACTACAACATCTGCCTATTATTCGTATGTTTCATCTCCCGATGTTGCGGCTTTATCTTTAATCATTCTCAATACCGCGTTCAAAGAACTGAGCGTTGAATCCCTTTATGATATTACTTCGGATTATACGCCGGCTGCTCCCACCGCGATGATGGTATTGAATTTCGCTGCGATGATTATTGTTCCTCTTGTCAAAAAGTATAAAATAGATAAAAAGAAAAAGAGAAGGGGACCGTTACCTAAAGGGGCGGAAAGAACAGCTTCTTCAACTCTTAAGCCAATTGATGAATATCTTAAATCGGATGAACGTTTCAGCTTACCCGATTTTGAAAAGAAATTATCCGATATGTATGTTGACTTCCAGAAATGCTGGCAGGCAAAGGATATGAAATCGCTCCGTCCTTATCTTACAGACGCTTTTTATGCTCAGTGCGAGCGTCAGCTCAGTAATTATATCAGAAACGGTCAAACTAACATCGTTGATAATATTAATGTTAAAAATGTCACAGTCAAAGGCTGGAAACAGGACAACGGAAACGATGTTATTATCGCCGAACTTTCAACAAGCATTAATGATTATGTGATTGACGATGCTTCCGGCGAAGTAGTCAGAGGAAATCAGGAAGCAATCAAGCACATGCAATATGAATGGACTCTTGTCAGAAAGAGCGGCTGCGT
>JAFWRV010000435.1 GCA_017519685.1 Clostridia bacterium | reverse complement strand
TTTGCAATCGCAAGGTCCTTCATTTAAATCTTTACCGCAAGTAGGGCAAAGACCTTTACAATCCTCTTTGCATAAAAACTTAGAGGGAATGAGCAGAAATATATCCTCGATAACAAGCTCGTCAAGATTGAAATTCATATCATTGACAAGAATCAGATCGTCATTGTCATCATCGTTGAGACTTGAAACAAGGGTATGCCTGATTTTGATTAATAACGGGTAGAGAAACGGAACCGCGCATCTGTCACAAAAAACATCGAGATCGGATGACGCTTCGGCTTCAAGCTCGACTATGCCGGCTCTGTTATGAACATTGCCGCGAACCCGTACCGGCGCGGTAAACGGTTTTGCTCCGTCAAGCTCCTCACCGGATAAATCGAGGTCATAATCGAATTCTTCTGAACTGCCTTCGTTATTAAATACAGATTCAAGATCAATAAACACAATAATCACCTGAAATCATGCAGAGACTATTATATATTCATCCGCTGATTTTGTCAACCTGATTTTTCAAATTTTTATCTTCTGAGTTTAAATTTTTTCGCAATATTCAAAGATTTCGGAAGGTAATTCGGACTCATCGGCGGAAATGGTGAATGTGAAATCCTGCTCCGCTATCTTGCTGAGTTCGCTGACCTTTTTAAGGAAATCCGCGAGGGCGGGCATATCTCTGCCGCCGATTTTGATTGTTGCGTCAACAAGAACGTCTGTGATATCGTGGTCGCCCGCGACGATTCCGCTCAGGAAACCGTAAAACGCATCGTAACCGGTAACGTTATAATGATCGGTTTCGACAAGTCTTGCGCGGTAATTGATTGCGTAAGTGAGAAGGCGTTCTTTCTCAACACAGACAACGTTGCCGTTTGATCTTTCAACCGCCTCGTTGACAAGGCTGATGAGTCTCTTTGTTTTTCCGGATCCTTTGTTACCTATAATCAGCTTTACCATTTTTACTACCTCCGATATATTATTTAAGTCTGCCTTCAAGCGCGTCTCTTTCTTTTTCGTAGCCGGGTTTACCCAGCAGGGCAAACATATTCTTTTTGTAACTCTCAACACCGGGCTGATTAAACGGATTGATACCAAGAATATATCCGCTGACAGCGCAGGCGAGTTCAAAGAAATAGATAAGTTCGCCGAGATTGTATTCATCCTGCTTTTCGATTTCAATCAAAATGTTGGGAACCTGACCGTCGTAATGAGCGAGAACGGTACCCTGAAACGCCCGTGAATTAACATAGTGAAGGGTTTTGCCCGCTATGAAATTAAGGCCGTCACCGTTTGCTTCGTCAAAAGGAATTTCAACATCGGCAATGGGATTCTTAACGGTAATGACGGTTTCAAACAGATTTCTGACACCCTGCTGAATGTACTGACCCATTGAATGAAGGTCGGTTGAGAAAACTGTGGATGAGGGGTAAAGTCCTTTACCGTCTTTTCCTTCGCTCTCACCGAAAAGCTGTTTGAGCCATTCATTCCACATTGTCATTGACGGCTCATAGGAAACCATTATTTCTATTCTCTTGCCGTTTCTGTAGAGAAGATTGCGAAGCGCCGCGTATTTAAGACAATCGTTATCGGTATTCTTAACGAAATACTTTTCGCGGGCATCGGCAGCGCCCTTCATCAGCAAATCAATATCGAGCCCCGCCGCCGCGATGGGAAGAAGGCCGACCGCTGTCAGAACCGAATATCTGCCGCCTACATCATCGGGTACGGTGAATTCTTCATAACCCTCAGCGTCGGCAAGTGATTTGAGCGCGCCTTTCTTTTTATCGGTTGTAACGTAAATCCTGCTCTTTGCTTCCTCTTTGCCGTATTTGTCTTCAATGAGTTTTTTGAAAATCCTGAAGGCAACTGCGGTTTCGGTTGTAGTGCCGGACTTTGATATGACGTTGACCGAGAAATCTTTTCCCTCTACGAGCGAAATAAGCTCGGAGAGCGAAGTCGAGCTCAGTGAGTTTCCTCCGAAATAGATTGCCGGAGTATCCTTTCTCAGCAGATTGTAGTTGCAGGATTTGACAAATTCAATCGCCGCTCTTGCTCCGAGATATGATCCTCCGATACCGAGAACAACAAGGACCTCGGAATCCTTCCTGATTTTTTCCGCGCATTTTTTGATTCTCAGGAATTCTTCTTTATCATAGTTTACGGGTAAATCGAGCCAGCCGAGAAAATCGCTGCCCTCACCTGTTTTATCCGTTAATTTATCAAATGCCGAATTGACCTCCGGCTGAACAGCGGAGAGATTATCGGAAGATGACAGTTCCCCCGCGTATTTAAAATTAACTTTCAAAGACATATTAATCACCACCATGGTTACAGTTATATATATTTTATCTTATATTCAATATTATTGCAAGGAAAAAAACGTAGATTTTTTACGTTCACTTTACGGTATTTTTATCTATAAAGTGAAAAACAGTGTATAATCCGGTAAAAAACACACAAAAGCCGCAGAGCAAGGAAGATTTGCGAAAGCATACTTTGGTATGATAAGCAAATCCGTCAAAGCTCTGCGGTTTTAAGTTTTTGAGAAAATCAATACTCTGTT
>JAFWRV010000434.1 GCA_017519685.1 Clostridia bacterium | reverse complement strand
TTTTTTCTCAATAGTTTTAATTATCTGATAACCGTACATATCCTCTTTTGATATTACGCTGAGCACAAGAAGTTCTGTGCTTCCTTTGGCGAGTTCTTTGCTGATTTTCATAAAGCACCTCCATGCATAGTTACTCAATACATAGTTACTCGATATATAAATACCACATTTCATGACAGTTGTCAAGAGAGTATTCAGTATTCCATTTATATTCTGTTATTTTCATATTAAATAGAGCCGGGTTCGCAGTGAACAGAACCGTTAAAAACGGACAATGAAAAAAGCTCCCCCTATGGTATAATTCAGAAAATACCATAGGGGGATTAGCTGTGCCGAAAAATACAGACACATAAAAGATTATGAAACAGAATTAACAGAAATAAGAAATGCTTATTGTAAATGTATTATTTCACTGAAAATACTGTCGAAACGGTTTCCCGGTTATTGCCGATATCTATTTCCTTGGAAATCCGGTATTCACCTTTGCTTAAATAATCGCCGAACATTTTCTTGATGTCAATCGTTTGCTTTGATGTATGAAAAGGCCTCAAAATGGTTGCAATATCAAAGAAATATCCAATAATTTCAACTTGTTCCCATTCTTCTCCGTTCTTCTTTTCAAGTGTAAAATACTCACCGAAACTTGCCGTTAAAAGTGTTTTGTTGGTAATCTCCAGGTTGATTGTTTCGCTCTGTTCGGTTACCTCATTTACTACCGCTATACTTACCTTAAATAACTGACCGCCTGAGAAAACCGATGTGATGCCGAGAATAAATGCGATAATGCCGGATAAAATGCTTTTCATATATTAATTCACCACATTTCCTTTTTTCAGATTGAGAAACCTTTGACCTCTCATATACTAATGTATTTTTTTCAATCTGATGTCAAGTTTTTCTACTCATTATTCCATGATAAGCTCACCTTTTGAATTATATTTATATACCGCAAAAGCTATTCCTATTTGCCATTTTTCGTCTTTAAACTCAAGAGAATTCGGATTATACATAACTCTTATGTGATTGGATTTTTTTAAATTTTTTGTCAGTGAATTGCCTGCTGCATCTTTTGAATTAATATATACTTCATCCGCTATGCCAAATAATTCATCTTCAGAATCAGGAATAACAACAAAATAATCTTTTTTTATTTCTTTAATCTTTCCGTCTATCCATTTTTCATGATTAGCAGCAAAAAGAGATTTGAACTTTTCATAGATAACATAGGTACGGTTAAAGGCGTATTTCATTCGCAGTTTCACCGCTGAAAACGGATTTTCTTTTAACGCCTGAAATATGTCGCTTTCCGATAATTCACAATATATTTCATCCTTGCTAAATATGCCCGGCTGTGTATTTGCCTCAATATTGTATGAGTTTACGGGAACAACAAACGAAAAAAGGATAGTCAAAAAAACTAATAATGTTGCTGTTTGCTTTTTCATGTTTTGATCCTCCGTAATCGCATAGTTACGTGTTAATATAAACAGACCTTATCAATTTTAACCATTTAACAAAGAAAAACAACACATATAATATATGTTTTTTTAGTAATTCTTCTCACTCTATTTACTTTGCGCGTTTAATTCAACAGCCTTTAACGCTCCGAATAGTTTAAGGAAGAAGGAAATGATTTTCGCGAAGAAACCGTCATCAATATCAATAGTAATTGTTTTTGACTTGCCGTCAACCTCTTTGCCTGAGGCGTCGAGAACTTTGACAGTGAATACTCTGTCAGTGGTTATCTCTCCGGTTTCAAACTCAATTTTTGCTTTACCTTTATCGTTCGCGATTACCGCCTTCTTCTGACTGTCGCCCTCATAGATTGCGAGCTTATAGCCCTTGGGAAGTTCCGTCGCGCTTGCGATAATCTGCGCCGGCTGATTGTATCTGACATTTGTTATTGTTCCGCTTGCCGAATTTACTGTGATTTTCTTTTCGGCTTCGGCTTTTTCCTTCTCTGCTTCAGTTTCCTTTTCTTCAGCTATCTTGTCTTTAATACTGTTTATCGCGTTTGTTTTTTCCGCATTGACAGCCTCAATACTTGTCGCTTCATCAATTTTTTCTTTCGCATCAGCCGCTATCTTCTTAACTGCGTCAGAAGCGTCATCAGGAACGGCTTTATCAATTTCCTGCCCGGCTGATTGTTTGGTTTTGTTCAGTTCATCGTTTTCGGATTCTGCACTTTCGCTTTCAAAAATAAGCAATGGAGCTGCTGCCCCCTCAGGCAGTTCCCAGATTTTTTCAAAATCAAAACCGGAAAAACTTTCTTCGATTCCGAACTCATCTTTATTTAAGCTTATGCCGTAAAAATCCGAGCCGGTTATATCTAAATAATAGCAGTCAATCAAATGACTTATTATCCCGTCTTCTTCATCCTCAAGGTCAAATACTTCATATAATCCGACAAGCGGATGTTTTTCATACAACGCTTCATCTGATAAACCCGAGACGGACAGATTTCCGTAATTGTAAGAAGTTTTCATTATACCGTCCGTAAAGTAACCTGTTAAACCGCCTGCAAACGCAGTTTGGTTCACGACCTGAACAGTAAGATTGCCAGTATTGCGGCAATCTGTCATATTTCCGGAAAGGTGTCCGCATATACCTCCGGAATAACAATTTTCATAAAAAGCATTTGTTTCGTCCTTTATTTTTAAGGAAGAAACTCCGCTGAATACACATTCATTTATTTCACTGCTTATTGCGAAACCGACAATTCCTCCCGCAATAAAGTTCTGCCATGAATCAGATGATTCAGCTTCTATATTTACGGAACTTATGCACCTATCAATTTTTCCGTCTGTAATTTCAGCGCAAATGCCGCCGACAGTTATATAATCTGAGACAATGTTTATACTTCCCTCAATTCGGATACCGGTTATTTCGGCTTTTTGAGCATAACCTAACAATCCGGCATATCTGCCCACGCCGGTTTCGGTTATATGAAATCCCTTTATTGTATGATTGTTGCCGTTTATTTTCCCGGTAAAAGGTGATTCTTTTGTTCCGATGGGAATCCAATTATCATACTCTGAAAGGTCAATATCATTTTCTATGGTGTAATTACCGTCGGGATTGTTGCGAACAGCATATAAGTCCCCGGCTGTCCTGATTGAAACAGGGTTTTGAAAATCTGCCGCGGCTTCCGGAATCACCGTTGACGAAAACAGTATGATAATCATTAAGATTGATATGTATTTTAAAGCTTTTAATCTTAATCTCATATAAAAGCCCTCCTCTCCGCATATTAGAACTAACAGGTATATTAAACGGAAAAGATTTATCCGCAAACTCCGATATGTCCGTCAGCGGACCATAATCTTGCGATAAAGCGATTTGAGGTCGTCAACGTTTGTGTCTCTCGGGTTACCGGGACGGCAGGCGTCGGCAAACGCGTCGGCGGCAAGCACATCAAGGTCTTCCTCTTTAACCTTCTCATTGGTTGCCGGGATTCCGACATCCGCGGAGAGCTTTTTAACAGCTTCAACAGCCGCCTTTCTGTACTCTTCCTGTGACATGGCATCTACGCCTTCAACACCCATTGCTCTCGCGATTTCTCTGAATTTTTCGCCGGTGTATTCCTGATTGTATTCCATAACAATAGGAAGCATCATTGCGCAGGCAACGCCGTGAGGAGTGTCATAGTGAGCTCCGAGTGTGTGAGCGATGGAGTGAGCTATACCGAGGCCTACATTCG
>JAFWRV010000433.1 GCA_017519685.1 Clostridia bacterium | reverse complement strand
TTTGTGTTGTGGACTAATTGCAAAGTACATTATATAATAATTAAAACGCTAAGTCAACACAATGTTGTTTAAGTGTGACTTTTCCGTGGATAACAGCAGTTATCCCGTAATACTTGTGCATAGTATATAAGGTCGGAACAGAGAAAGATTTATAAAACAATCGTTGTAACAACAATGTGTTTTTGGAGAAATGTTTATGAAAAAATTACTGTCAATCCTTACAGCTCTGTTACTTGTTACAGGCTTCATTTTACCTGCCAGAGCAATGAGCATTGACGAGGGAATTGATAATCTCAGGGCCCTCTGGTCAAGAGGCATCGGCCCCGAAGTGAACGGACAGGCAATTGATTACAGCTACTATTCACCGGTTGCAAACGGCGCATCCCGGGCAAAGAAATATCCTCTTGCTATCATTATGGCAGGCGCTCTTGAAGGCATTGTTGAGGGATATGAGCTCACCGCAAACGGACTGGCGACCTGGACTGCCGATGAATATCAAAGCAAATTCCATAACGGCGGCACTTTCCTTCTCATAGGCAGAGCCCCCGAAGAAAACTATCATTACTGGGATTCAAAATCAATGGCAATTTCATTCAAGGCGGCAATTGATGACTTTGTTAAAAGCAATCCAAATGTTGATACAAACAGAATCTACACCATTGGCTGGTGTCTCGGCGGAGCGGGCTCACTGCACCTTGCCACAATGTATCCCGATTTCTTTGCCGCCACAATGATTATGTGCCCGAGCCGAGATATTACTCCCGGCGAAGCTCAGATACTCAAGGATAAACCTGTCTGGCTCATGGGTTGCAAAAAAGACACCTATGTTTCATATACCCGTGTTGTGCTCAAAAGCTGGTATAATCTCAAAAAAGCGGCAAACGACAAGTCAAAAATACGCTTTACAAGCTATAATGAAGCGCCCGGCGTTACCCTGGCGGAAACATTCCCCTTTATACAGAATCATGATATGTGGACCAATGTCGCCTATGATATGAGAAGCGACAGACCCGAATACAAGGGTGAAAAAACAATAAACGGTAACGGCGACCGTATATTCTCGCCCTCAGTTATCAAGTGGCTCAATGCAGCTGAGCTCGATAAGAACGCTGACACATCCGGCAAGCTGCCCTCCGGCGCATATCTTTTCTACTACGACATTCTCAAGGACAGAACGAGAGATATGCTGATGAAAGTAATTCTTAACTTCCTCAACGATTTCGGCTACATCGATCTGCCCGAAAACTATCAGTTCAAGAAACTTATTAACAGCCGATAATATTACAAATCTATAAAAGGGGGACTTTTCCGTGGATAACAGCGATTATCCCGTAATACTTGTACACGGCATGTTCGGCTGGGGCGCGGATGAAGGAATCAACAAAAAGATACCATATTGGGGCGCAAACGCTCTCAAAGTTACAGATTTCTTTGAAGAGCACGGTATGGAATGCTACGCCGCCTCTGTAGGCCCGATTTCAAGTGCGTGGGACAGAGCATGCGAGCTTTACGCCAGACTCACAGGCACAACGGTTGACTACGGAAAAGCCCATTCCGAAAAATACGGTCACCGGAGATTCGGCAGAAAATATGATAAGCCTCTGTTTGACGGCTGGAGCAGCGAAAAGAAAATACACCTTATCGGCCACAGCTTCGGCGGAAACACCGTAAGAATGTTTGTTTACCTGATGACCTACGGCTCGGAGGAAGAGCGAAAAGCAACCGGGAGCGATGAATTATCGGGTTTGTTTGCCGGAGGCAGAGAAAGCCTTATAAAAACCGTTGTAACACTCTGCGCTCCTCATAACGGCACAGTTGCCTTTGCGGTCGCAAGGCAATATGGTATAGTCAAAATTCTTGAAGCTGTTGCATATAACTATATAGGGATTGCGGGCAGGTCAAAACTTCAGGGAAAATTTGTGGATTTTCACTGCGAGCATCTGTGAGTTGGCCTTTACCATACCCCGT
>JAFWRV010000432.1 GCA_017519685.1 Clostridia bacterium | reverse complement strand
GTTCCCGACTCTGTCGGCGATTGTATAATCGCCGTTACGGTTGATTATACGTAGGGCACGGATTCATCCGTGCCGTTTCAGGCGTTGTACTTGTTGTTGATTGTTTATGCTCCGCATATCCTTGTGACGGGCGAAACATAATTACGGGGCCCCCTAAAAGTCCGACAGACTTTTTGGGGAGAGGAGGAGCAGCGGAGTGATTGAGAGCCCGTGTGAACAGATTTATCAAGACACGGGCGCGAGAGATACGGAGCTTGTGACGACGAAGCTCTGCATATCCCTGTTTGCGGCAAGCATAAATGCTTGCCCTACGGTCCTCACGGACATCCTTATGTTGATTAACGCAGGATACCGCAAGTGCCGCGTGTGGCGAAGCATAAAAATGCTTACCGATGTCCTGAAACCGTCAAGCAGTCAAGTTAAATATAATTCCCCTTAAACCGTTGAAAAATAATAACGGAGCGAAGCGACCCTCAATTATTCATTATTCATTATTAATTATTCATTCAAAAACAGTTTCACTAAACAGTGAAACTGTTTTTGCTTTTAGTATTCAAATTCAAAATTATCTATGAGCGAAAGCACCTTGTCTTCTGTTTCACGGTAGATTCTCGTGCCGAGGTCAATCAGATACTGATTATCGTCCCTGTCGCAGAGCATCGCGTAATCTTTACCGATTTCCTGCCCGGGATTGCTGTTGCGCCTTACCGTGAGATAATAAAAACTGAACGACGAGCCGTCGGAGATGTTGGCGAAAAATCCGGGATGCTCCTGCTCGATTTTCGCGTACATAGCGTTGACCGCCTGTGTTGAGATGATGGTGTGCGGCAGATACTTGTGAAGAGCAATCTGCGAGGAAAACACCATCAGCGCGCGAAGCTGCATCAGCTCGGTGTTATCAAGTTTTTCCGCGTCCTCCGGGCAGAGCTCCTCGGGAGAGAGATTCGCAAGCCGCTCGCCGAGAATAACTGCCTTTGAACTGTTGCCGTTGGCTCTCTGCTTATCCATCAGAGCGGCAATGCTCGTCAGGTCGGAGCCGGCAAAATCCTTTTTCCGCGGATGGAAGATTTTAATGTTTTCGTCGTTGCCCATATCAGATAGTATCCTCAAATTCTATGACTTTATTGGTCTTTCCGGATTCAAAAATCGCCTCGACAAGTTTAATCAGGCGTCTCTGCTGGTCGTGTGTGACTATGATGTCGTTTTCGCCGCGCAGATAGCCGTAGATATTCTTGTAATATTCGCCCCAGTCCGCTTTCTGAACGGGAAGCGGATATTCCTTTATTGTGTCATCGGTTCTCGGAGCCATTGTCTTGGTTATGCCCGCGCCTGCGACAATCGGAACGGCGTCTCTGTTTTCCCAGTCGGAAACCATAACGATTTTACCGTCGCAATCCCAGTTGTTGATAACCGCGGAGCCGTTTTCACCGAGCATATACCAGAGCGGAAGCTCAATGAAATTGCTGGTTGTAACCTCAACATAGAATGAAAGACCGTCATCGAAAATAAGAGTGGTGCGGAAGCCGTCGTCGCACTTTTCGTTTGTGACGTATGTCAGCTCCGCATAGACAGATTTGAGCTTTCTCGGCAGAGTCATCATCAGGGCCTGGTCGAGCAGATGAATGCCCCAGTCGAGTACCATTCCGCCGCCGTGCTCGGGCTGGTTTCTCCAGTCACCGGGAACGCCTCTTGAGCCCTGAACTCTCGATTCAATGCGGAATACCTTGCCGAGAGTGTTGTCGTCAAGGATTTTTTTCATTGTCAGGTAGTCCTCGTCCCAGCGCCTGTTCTGATGCACCGTGAAAAGCTTGCCCGTTTCGTTCGCGGCGGC
>JAFWRV010000431.1 GCA_017519685.1 Clostridia bacterium | reverse complement strand
TAAACCTGTGTGAATTGTCAAGTTAATATATAAAATTAAAAAAATCCTGTTTTTTGATTTACAAATTTATTTTTATATGATACAATATGTTGATTTTTATGCAAAAGGGTGCAGATTTATGAACTATTTAAGCACAAGAGATACCGGAGTGAGCGTCAGCTCATCCCGGGCAATAGCCAAAGGTATTTCCCCGGACGGCGGTCTTTTCGTGCCCGAATCCGTTCCCCGCATCGGCCTTTCCGAAATATCGGAGCTCGCGGGAATGGGTTATATTGACAGGGCAAAAAACATTCTCGGCCGTTTTCTGACGGATTTCTCCGCCGAGGAACTCGATTCCTGCGTCACAGGCGCGTACGGTCAGGGATTTTCGGATAAGAAAATCGCTCCGGTCGTCACGGTAAAAGAGAATATGCACATTCTTGAACTCTTCAAGGGGCCTACCTGCGCGTTCAAGGATATGGCTCTCCAGATACTCCCCCGCCTTCTTACGGTCGCGGGAGCGAAAGCGGCAAAAGGCCGTGAAATCATAATCCTCGTTGCCACATCGGGTGACACGGGCAAAGCGGCTCTCGAAGGATTCAGGGATGTTCCTCATACAAGAATCCTCGTCTTTTATCCGAGCGAGGGAGTCAGCCCGATGCAGAAGCTTCAGATGTGCACTCAGGAGGGCTCAAATGTTGCCGTCAGCGCAATCAGAGGAAACTTTGACGACGCGCAGAACGGTGTCAAGAGAATTTTCACCGACCCCGGAATAATCAAGAAGCTCGATGAAAACGGTATGGCGTTTTCTTCCGCCAATTCCATCAACTGGGGCAGACTCGCTCCGCAGATTGTTTACTATTTCTCCGCGTACTGCGATCTTGTCGCAGAGAAGAAAATCAACTGCGGCGATGAAATCAACTTCGTTGTTCCGACCGGCAATTTCGGAAACATTCTTGCCGCGTATTACGCGAAGGAAATGGGGCTGCCTGTCAAAAAACTTCTGTGCGCTTCAAACAGCAATTCCGTTCTCACGGATTTCCTGACTACCGGAGTTTATGACAGAAACAGACAGTTTTATACAACCATTTCACCGTCAATGGATATCCTTATCTCTTCAAACCTCGAGCGCCTGCTTTACAGTATGGCGGGAAGCGAAAAGGTCAAAGAGTGGATGAAACTGCTTTCTTCCGAAGGTAAATACACCGTTGATGATGAAACATTATCAAAAATCAAAGAAGTATTTGCCGCCGGCTGCTGCGATGACACCGCGACAAAGGCGACAATAGCAAAATATTTCAAAGAGCATAATTATCTTTGCGACACTCACACAGCGGTTGCCGTCACAGTCTATGACAGATATGTTGAAACAACCGGCGACACAACTCCCACCGTCATCGCTTCAACGGCGAGCCCGTTCAAATTCAGCAGAGCGGTTCTCGAAGCGGTTGAAGGCAAAACGAGCGACCTTGATGAATTTGATATGGTCGGCAGACTCGCGGAGGTTACCGGACTTGAGTGCCCCGCTCCGCTGGCAAATCTCAGAGACAAGAAGGTCAGATTCACCGGCTGCTGCGAAAAAGCCGAGATGGACAGAGTTGTTTTTGATATGCTCGGCATTTAAGGAAGTGAACTATGGCGCTTTTTGCAATCGCCGATACCCATCTTTCTAAATCCACGGGTAAAACAATGAATATTTTCAACGGCTGGGAGGATTACGAACAGCGCCTTGAAAAGAACTGGCGCGCGCTTGTCCGTGACACCGATACCGTTATTATTCCGGGAGATATTTCCTGGGCCATGTCGCTCGACGAGGGAATTGAAGACTTTGCGTTTCTCAACTCCCTGCCCGGAACAAAAATTCTGATGAAGGGCAATCACGATTACTGGTGGTCCACTAAAAAAAAGGCGGACAGTTTCTTTGCCGCGCACTCGTTTGACACGCTCAACATCCTGCATAACAACGCCTATGTATGCGGCGAAATCGCGCTGTGCGGAACGAGAGGATGGTTCTTCGACGCGGAGAACGACGGTGATAAAAAAGTTCTCCTTCGTGAAGCCGGGCGGCTCAGAACATCCATCGCCGCCGCGAAGGAAACGGGAAAGGAACCGGTTGTGTTTCTGCACTATCCGCCCGTGAGCGTCGAGAGAAAATGCGACGAAATCTATAATGTTCTTGTTGAAGAACAGATTCACCGGTGCTATTACGGCCACCTGCATTCCTACGCGCATTCAGCTGCTTACACCGGAACAGACGAAAACGGAATCAGGTTTTCCCTGATTTCAGGCGACTACCTTAAATT
>JAFWRV010000430.1 GCA_017519685.1 Clostridia bacterium | reverse complement strand
TGTAATCCTTGACATTCACTCCGTCTATCAGGATTTCGCCCTCATCCGCGTCATAAAGACGGGCAATAAGCGAAACGAGAGTTGATTTGCCCGAGCCGGTTGAGCCGATGATTCCGACGGTTTTTCCCGCCGGGATGCGCAGATTAATATTATCAAGCACCTTCCCGTCACTGCTTTTATAGTAGCGGAATGATACGTTTCTGAATTCGATTTCACCTTTTTCTATTGTCCGCTTTCTGTCATCCGCGGATATGGTTTCATCGGTGATATCGACCTCCTCCTCAAGGACCTCGCGGATTCTTTTCGCGGAAGCGAGCGCCCTCGACATATTGACAAATACCATCGCCAGCATTACCAGCGACATCAGTATCTGCGTGATATATGTTACAAACGCGGTGAGATTGCCCGTGGTCATTGTGCCTTTAATCAGCATATTGCCGCCGAACCACATAATCAGAATCATAATGATATTCATAAGCAGAGTCATAGCCGGGGTCATCATTATCATCAGTTTCATCGCGCTCATTCCGCTCTGCTTGAGCTCGGCGTTTGCCCTGCCGAATTTATTTATCTCAAAATCCTCGCGGACAAAAGATTTGACAACTCTGATATTTGTCACATTTTCCTGAACCGTCGAATTAAGCGCGTCAATTTTCGCCTGCTGCATATTGAATCTCGGCATCGCGACTTTTATAAGAATAACTACCGCGACAGCGAGAAACGGCAGGGCGACAAAAAGACTTGCGGTAAGCGAAGGGCTGACCGTAATCGCCATGATAATTCCGCCTATCAGCATGCCCGGGCTTCTCAGACACATTCTGAGCATCATATTAATGAAATTCTGCATTCTCGTAACATCGGTGGTAAGCCGCGTCACAAGCGAGCCGGTGCTGAATTTATCAATATCGGCAAACGAAAACTCCTGAACCTTTTTATAAATATCATATCTCAGGTCTCCGGCAAAATTCACCGACGCTTTTGCGCCGAAATATGCCCCTCCGACACCGCCTGCCATCATGAGAACAGCCGTGATTATCATCGCGGCCATCATAGCAAGTATGAAAGGTGAACCGGAAGGGAATAATTCGTATATTTTTTTGTAAATGTGGGATGCGGTCGAAATATCTGTCTGTCCGGTGCCGTAATCGATTATACCCGCGAGAAATTTGGGCATAACCACCTCGCCGATGACCTCAACAATCATACACAGGGGTCCGAGTATGAACCAGGCCATATACGGCTTAACATATTTTGACCATTTCATCAATCAATCCTCTTTTTCAACCATTTTTTCAAGGTTTGCCGCCATCACATCAAGACAGTGTGTGAAAACATCCATCTCGTCCGAGGAAATTCCCTCAATCATTTTTGTGTCAACATTCGTGTAAACGCCTTTTGTTTTTTTGATTACTTCTTTGCCTTTCTCTGTTATATCAACAAGATTTTTCCTCGTATCAACCTCATCCGCCGCTCTTCTGATATATCCCTCTCTTTCAAGAGTCTTGAGTGTTACGGCAATAGCCGCGGCACTGACTTTGAAATGAGCCGCAATTTCTTTCTGGGAAATATCTCCGCCGTTTTCGCTGAGAAATCTGAGCATTCTGTGCTGACTGCAGTGAAGGCCGTAGCCCAGCTTACTGATTTCCGCATCGACGCACGCTCTGTGCTGTTTGTTTACCTGAAGAAATTTTACCATGGGATTTCCTGTCATAATATCACTCCTTTAAACCGGCTGACATCAGTTGAGAGATACTTAAGCCGCCTATATTAATTACTTAACTATTATAGCATAAAAATTATAATATTGCAAGTGTAATTTTTTCAAAATAGAATTATATTTGAAACAATAAAGAACGGTGCTGCTGCGCGGCGCCGTTCTTTATGCTAATATTATGAATAATAATTATGCTGCCTTTTTCTTTGTGCAAACATAAGCTGCCGCTGCTGCAACAGATACGGTTGCGAAAGCTGCAAGGCCGATTGCGGATGAACCTGTGTCTGAGGGCTCTTCTGCTGCTGTGGTCTCTTCGGGCTCTGTTTCACAGTTGCCTGCATAGAGATCCTTAATCTTCTGCTTGAGAGTAGTGATGAGGTTGTGAAGGAATTCGTAAACATCGCCGAGTACGGGGATGGAAGCGATCTTCGCTTCAAGTTCATCAGCTACGCCGAGAACGTCAGCTTTGTTGCCGCCGGTAAGGTTCTGGATGAGAGTTGTGAGCTTTTCAATGATGCCCTTAACTGTTTCAAGAACGTCGTTCTGCTGAAGGATAGCTGTGATCTGACCGAGGATGCCCTGGATAGCGTCAAGAGGACTTGATGCTGCGGGAGCGTCGGGAGTGGCTGTATCAGCAGCAAAAGCAAGAGCTGAGCATGAGAAAGCCATAACTACTGCAAGAACGACTGCAAGTACCTTTTTCATAGTTACATCAATCCTTTCATAATATTCAAGCATACTATCGGAGCATACTTGTATGGGTATTTTAACACAAAAATACTATATTGTCAATATTAAGATAATAAATTATTCGAGATAATCCTTCAGCTTTTTGCTGCGGCTCGGATGACGGAGCTTTCTCAATGCCTTGGCCTCAATCTGACGGATTCTCTCACGGGTTACGTTGAATTCCGCGCCGACCTCTTCAAGGGTATGGGGATGTCCGCCTTCGAGTCCGAAGCGGAGTTTGAGCACGGAAGCCTCTCTGTCGGTAAGGGTCTTGAGAACATCGTTGAGCTGTTCCTTGAGAAGCATCATGGAAGCGGCATCAGCCGGAGCGGGCGCCTCGTCATCGGGAATAAAATCACCGAGATGGCTGTCCTCCTCCTCGCCTATCGGGGTTTCAAGCGAAACGGGTTCCTGGGCAACTCTCATTATATCCCTGACTTTTTCCGGGGGCATATTGAGCTCGGCGGCAATTCCTC
>JAFWRV010000429.1 GCA_017519685.1 Clostridia bacterium | reverse complement strand
ATTTTATTATTGATGCCGAAAGGGCAGCAATAACTCTCGGAATAAGAATATTGAATGAGGGGACTTCCTTGATAGGTTCAACCTTGACCGCTACCGAGCCGGCTCTGTTTGCCGCCGCGACGTCGGTTGATATCTTGTCGCCGATCATTGCGATTTCATTTAAGCTTACGTTGAGTTTTTTCGCGGCAAATCTCAGGGCGTAAGTGCGGGGCTTGAGTGAAAGCGGATAAAACGGGATTTTGCCGAGCTGTCTTGAAATAATGAAAGTTCTCGCGGCGAGAGCGTTTGAAACAACCGCCACACGGATGCCCGCGCTTTCCATTGTCTTTACCCATCTGACGACTTTACTGTCAACAGTCAGAGAGCCGTAGGGCAGAACGGTATTATCCAGATCAAGCGCGATTGCCTTGACTCCCATTCTGCGGATTGCGGCGGGTGTAATATCTGTTATTCTTTCGTAATTATAATCGGGAGTATAGTTTTCATTTGTTGTAAACATTGTATTTGCCTCCTGAAACGGGGGAATGGTTTTCCGTTATTTGCTTATCAGTGTCATATAAACGCGGTTTTGTTGCATTAAATATAAAAAAATTCTGTTTTTTTTCAAAAAACGGAGAAATAGGAAGCTTATTTTGCCTTTTGAAACATTTATAAAGATCGTATGCTGTGATACAATATGGTAAACCGAATGAAAGGAGATAATAAAATGAATAAAAAACTTTGCAAAAGCAGTACAGACCGTAAACTGTTCGGAGTCTGCGGCGGAATAGCCGAATACCTGGGAGTGGATTCCACAATCGTGCGTCTGGTTCTTGCTCTGTTTACACTTGCCGGAGGAAGCGGAGTGCTTATCTATATTATTGCAGCGCTGGTAATGCCCGACGATAACAACGTTGCCTGACAGCAAAAGGAGAGAATGTTATGCTCAGGATTGAACATCTGACTAAAACTTTCGGCGATAAAAAGGCCGTTGACGACCTGTCTGTTCATATCAGCAGAGGTGAAATCTACGGATTTATCGGTCATAACGGCGCCGGAAAGACCACGACACTCAAAAGTGTTGTCGGTATCCTTAAACCCGATGAGGGAGAAATAATCATTGACGGACTGTCGCTGAAGGATAATCCGATTGAATGCAAAAAAAGGATTGCCTATATTCCCGACAATCCCGACATTTATAATTTTATGACAGGCATTCAGTATCTGAATTTTGTTTCCGATATTTTCGGCCTTTCCGACTCGGAGAGGAAGGAAAAAATCGGGAAATACGCGGATATTTTCGAGCTGAAATCCGATCTCGGCGAATCGGTCAATTCCTATTCGCACGGTATGAAGCAGAAGCTTGCGATTATCTCAGCCCTTATTCATTCGCCGAAACTCGTGATTATGGATGAACCTTTTGTCGGACTCGATCCCAAAGCGTCCCACATTCTCAAAGAAATAATGAGGGAAATCTGTAACGGTGGCGGAGCGATATTCTTCTCAACGCATGTGCTTGAGGTTGCCGAGAAACTCTGCGACAATGTCGCGATAATCAAAGAGGGCAAACTGATACGCTCAGGCACAATGGAAGACGTTAAGGGAGATGCCTCGCTTGAATCCGTCTTCCTCGAACTGGAGGGCTGATAATGTTTGCGGCTCTTTTCAAAAAACAACTTGCGGAGCTTTTCCGCGGCTACCTGATAGACAGAAAAACAGGCAAGGCAAGGCCCAAATCGCAGGTGATGATGTATATCGCCCTGTTTGCCGGCGTGCTCGTGTTTGTGGCATTTACGTTTTACAATATGATAAGCACCCTCGGCTACGCGCTTATTCCCGCGGGAATGGTACGGACTTATTTCTCGATTATGGGCGCAATGGCAACCGCGTTCGGTATATTCGGCTCGGTCTTCAACACCTTTGCTATGCTTTATCTTTCAAAGGATAACGACCTTCTTCTGTCAATGCCGATTAAACCGTCGGTTATACTTGCATCGAGAATGACCGGAGTTCTGTTTCTCGGATTTATATATGAGTCCGTTGTATTTATCCCCGCAATTATCAAGTATGTCGCGGTTTCGGGCTTTTCACCTGATAAGATTTTCTTCCCCGCCGTGACTGCCGTTGCCATATCCTTTATTATAACGGCGCTGACCTGTTTTCTCGGCTGGATTGTCGCGCTGGTTTCAGGCAGACTCAGGAAGAAAAACATCATTGCTGTCGTGCTGACATTCGCGTTCATCGGCGGATACTATACGCTGTCATACAAGATGGTCGCGATAATTTCGGCTATCGCCGCAAACGCCGCGGAGATTGATGCCAAGCTCAGAAGATTTGTCTATCCGCTCTATTTGCTCGGCTCGGGAGCCGGCGGACACCCGCTTCACTGCGCCTTGTTCACGCTGATTGCCGTTGCCGCTCTCGGTCTGACGGTTCTGATTATGTCACGGAATTTCATCAGACTTGCGACAGCCGAGAAGGGTGAAAAGAAAAAAGGATTCTCTGACAAAGGCATAAAAGCGTCATCCGTCGGAAACGCTCTCTTTCAAAAAGAACTCAGAAGATTTCTTCAGAGCACCGTGTACCTTATGAACTGCGGACTCGGGCTTCTGATTATGCCGGCAACTGCGGTATTTCTGATTGTCCGCTCGGATTTTATCGGCAAAATGCTGCTTAACGGACCCACGGGGATTGCGGCGTTTATTCCCGCGTTGGCGGTCTCGGCATCCTGCCTTATATCAACTATGAGCAACACCACGGCGCCCTCGGTATCCCTTGAAGGAAAAACAATCTGGGTTGTTCAGTCGCTTCCGGTTGAGGCGAAGGATGTGCTTAAAGCAAAACTCAGACTTCATATCACGCTGAATGCGGTACCTGTATTGATGTT
>JAFWRV010000428.1 GCA_017519685.1 Clostridia bacterium | reverse complement strand
TAACGGAGAAGTGGCGGAATACGGAATGCCGGAAATAATCCGAAACCGGTAACCTGCTTTATTGTCCGATAGATTTGCGCAAAAAACATCCGCGTCTTACGGCGCGGATGTTTTTGACTTTATATTATTTATTGGGGATAAGCTTTTCCTTGCCGCCCATATAAGGCTGAAGGACTTTGGGAATGTTGACGCTGCCGTCGGCGTTGAGATTATTCTCAAGCAGGGCAATCAGCATTCTCGGAGGAGCGACAACGGTGTTGTTGAGAGTGTGCGCGAAATATTTGCCGTCCTTGCCGTTGACTCTGATTTTGAGTCTTCTTGCCTGCGCGTCTCCGAGGTTTGAGCAGGAGCCGACCTCGAAATATTTCTTCTGTCTGGGTGACCACGCCTCGACGTCAAAGGATTTGACTTTGAGGTCTGCAAGGTCGCCCGAGCAGCATTCAAGCGTTCTTACGGGAACATCCATACTTCTGAACAGGTCAACGGTATTCTGCCAGAGCTTGTCAAACCACATCTTGCTGTCTTCGGGTTTGCAGACTACTATCATTTCCTGCTTTTCAAACTGATGGATTCTGTAAACTCCCCTCTCCTCGATACCGTGAGCGCCCTTTTCCTTGCGGAAGCAGGGTGAATAGCTCGTGAGAGTATGGGGAAGGGTATCCTCCTCAATGATTGTGTCAATATATTTACCTATCATGGAGTGTTCGCTCGTGCCGATAAGGTAGAGATCCTCTCCCTCGATTTTATACATCATGGCGTCCATTTCGGCGAAGCTCATAACTCCGGTGACAACGCCCGAGCGAATCATAAACGGAGGAACGCAGTATGTGAATCCTCTGTCAATCATAAAATCTCTGGCGTAGGCGATGCAGGCGGAATGAAGGCGCGCGATATCACCGACAAGATAGTAAAAACCGTTGCCGGCGACCTTTCTCGCGGAATCAAGGTCGATGCCGCCGAAGCTCTCCATAATATCGGTATGATAAGGAATCTCAAAATCGGGAACAACCGGCTCACCGTACTTTGTGACCTCGACATTCTCGCTGTCATCTTTGCCGATGGGAACGCTCGGGTCAATGATGTTCGGAATAGCCATCATAATCTTTGTGACTTTTTCGCCGAGCTCCTCTTCGAGTTTTTCACACTCGGCGAGGCGGTCTGAAAACTCGGTTACCTTTGCCTTCGCCGCCATGCCCTCTTCCTTTTTGCCCTGAGCCATAAGAGCGCCGATTTCCTTGGAAACCTTGTTTCTGTTGGCGCGGAGATTATCCGCCTCCGTCTTGGCGGCGCGGAGTTTCGCGTCAAGCTCTATTACCTCATCAACAAGGGGAAGCTTGCTGTCCTGAAATTTATTTTTGATATTCTGCTTAACCGCATCGGGATTTTCTCTGAGAAATTTGATGTCAATCATTTATTTGCCCATCCTTTCTATCATTTCAACCGCCTGAGCGAGATACTTGTCATCCGCAAGCTCAACCGCGCCTTTATCAACGAGCGCCGCTGTCTTGGCGTCCATCGGAATTCTCGCGAGCACGGGAACGCCGAGTTCTTCCGATATTTTATCCGCTTTGCTCTCGCCGAAAAGTTTAATCTCCTTACCGCAGTCGGGGCAGATTGCGTAACTCATGTTTTCAACTATTCCGAGCACGGGGATATTCATAAGCTTCGCCATATTATACGCCTTTTTGACTATCATCGTAACGAGATCCTGAGGCGTGGTGACTATGATAATTCCGTCAACGGGGAGATTCTGGAAAACAGTCAGGGAAACATCTCCCGTTCCGGGAGGCATATCGACAAACATATAATCGACATCGCCCCAGGCGACATCCTTCCAGAACTGCTGGATAACACCGGAGATAACCGGTCCTCTCCAGACTACGGGTGAATCTTCGCTTTCAAGCAGAAGATTGATGCTCATTATTCTGATGCCGCTGTTTGTTACCTCGGGAAGAAGGCCCGAAGCGTCCGCTCCGGCTTTCCCGGTTATTCCGAATGATTTCGGAATTGACGGACCCGTTATATCGGCATCGAGTATAGCGCAGGCGTTACCTCTTGACTGCATGGCGCAGGCAAGCATGGATGTGACGAGGGATTTGCCGACTCCGCCTTTACCGCTGACTACTCCTATTACTTTTTTGATGTCACTGAATTCTCCGCTGGGGATGCGCATATCGGCGCTCTCTCTTGACGAGCAGTTTTCCGCGCAGCTTGAGCAGTTGCCGTTACATGATTCACTCATTGTTTTAACTCCTGTTAATATATTATTTTTTCCGCGACATACGCCAGGCCGAAGATAACCGGCATGTGCAGGATATAAATTATAAACGAATATTTGCCGAGAAAGTCGAAAAACGGGATTTTCTTACGGTAGGCAAAATCGGGATAACCTTTTTTCATAAGTATTCTTCCCGAGAAAACTCCGGCGAAGAATATGAAAACCGACGGAAAAACCGGGAAATAATCCGCCGAATAAAACCACGGTGAATATATGCCGAGCGGCATAAGATAGCTTGTGTGGTAAAGCACGTCGGGCAGCTTGAAAGAAACGAGCTGACCGTAGCCGAGGGTTCTGTCCTCAATGCCGCTGAAAAAAGGATAAAGCACAGCGCAGGCAAGAATTCCGCCGTAGGGGCTGACCTTATCAAAGAACTTATGCCCGACAGCGTAAATCAGAACGCACACGCCGAGCAGATGGAGTATGCCGAAATAAATCTCCATTCCTTTGATTCCGATTGCCGGAAGAAGCAGACAGGTTACAAGAGAAAAACCGATTGCCGCGCCGAGAATTTTAAATCCCCTTTTAAGATTGCTGCGCGAGAGGGTGCAGCTTATCCCGCAGACAAAAATAAAGATTGCGGCATACAGCGGCTCAACCGGCAGAAAAAACTCATAAAGACGGTTTGCCGGCATAAATCCGAAGTTCTCTCCGAGGATGAAAAAAGCGTGATAAAACACCATACAGAATACGGCAAATCCGCGTATTTCATCGAGCAGATAAATTCTTTTTTTCTCTCCGATTTGCATTTCCATAACGAATATTTTAACATAACTGTGAAAAAATGCAAGCATTTATTGACTTTATTCCGATGATAATATAAAATAGTATAAAATATTCTTATTTAAAGAGATTTATTATGGTAGAAAAATTACGCAATCTTCTTTTTAAAGTTTTCAAGCCGGAAACTTTTTTTGGCAAAATAATCGATAAGCTCCTGACAAGAGAAATCGTTTCATATCTTTTTTTCGGTGTGCTGACCACACTTGTAAGCTGGCTGTCTTACGCCGCTTTCATCAGAGTGATTCCCGACAGCGTAAACAGCATAAGCTCAGTTCCGAAGCCGGTGGCGGAGTCCTTCAAGATCTTTATCTGCAGTGTTTTATCCTGGATACTCAGCGTTCTTTTCGCTTTTGTGACAAACAAGATTTTTGTTTTTGAAAGCAGGGAAAAAGCCGCTCCCGCCGTAATGAGGGAGCTCGCGACATTTGTCGGCTCAAGGATTTTCACAGGTGTAATTGAGTGGTTCGGCACTCCTCTGCTTGTCGGCATAGGGCTCAATCAGATTATCTTCGGCACCGAAGGGCTTCTCGCCAAAATAATTATTTCGGTGATAGTTGTTATTCTCAACTATATTTTCAGCAAAATCCTTGTTTTCAGAAAGAAAAACGGCAAAAATTCAGAGCAGTAATAATTTTTCCTGCGGGAGGGAAGTTTATGCAAAAACATATGAATTTCAAAGAAATCCTCGCCTATTCACTCGGCCTTTTCGGCTTTCAGGCGATAGTCGGTCTTCTCAACTCCTATCAAGCGGAATTCTACGGTTCTGTAATGGGCGCAAGCCTTGCGGTCGTGGGAATCATCATCCTCGTGGCAAAGGTTGTTTCGGCGATATTCGACCCGATAGTCGGCAACAAAATCGAGGGAACGAACAGCAAGCTCGGCAAATTCAAGCCGTTCATTCTCGCCTCGATTCCCGTGCTGCTGATATTCACGGCAATAGTATTCTTCGATATTCCCGCTCTTCATTTTGATGTCGCAGGCAACAAACTCTATGTATATATTTTCGTAACCTTCCTTATCTGGTGCCTCGGCATGACTCTCGCGGATGTTCCGACTCAGGGCATCGCCGCGGTTCTGACCCCCGACGCCAACGAAAGAACAAACGTCGTTTCAATCGCGAACACCGCGAAGCAGATTGGCTTCGCCGCCTGCGCAGTTATCGTTCCGGTTATCTGCCTCATCATCCCCGAAGGTTCAAAAGTCCTCGTCAAAAAGGGCGAAGCCGATACCCCGATGATAGCCGGCGAATACTTCTGGTCCGCTCTCGCGACAGCCGCCGCCGGCTGTCTGCTGATGGCTCTCATCGTTCTTTGGAACAAGGAGAGAGTTCCCTACTCAGCGGGCGAAAAGAACACATTCAAGGATATGATAGGCGCCATTAAGGGCAACAAGCCGCTTATTCTCGTCATTGTTTCATACTTCCTCGGCTTTGGCAGACAGATGGCCATGGGTATTCAGGTTCAGGCCGCGAACGCCCTTATCGGCAGCCAGAATCTCGTTATAATTCTCGGAATCACAACCGCAATCGGCTCTATGATTTCGATGGCAATTACTCCCGTTCTCATCAAGAAACTCGGCGAGAAGGTAACATATCTCGCGCTCTCGATTTACGGCTTCGTGATTTCTGTTGCCGCTTATATCGTCTTCGCTTATATAACGAATAATCAGATAGTTATGTATGTGTTCCTCTTCCTCATCGGTCTTCAGTTCAGCGCGGTAACCCTTATGCCGATGATTATGACGGCAGACTGCGTGGACTACTATGAATATGAAACGGGCAAGAGAAAAGAGGGCCCCGTCTATGCCCTGCTCTCGCTCACTATCAAGGTGTGCCTTGCTCTCGGAACGGCTCTCGGTCTTATCTTCGTGGGTAAATCGGGTTATTCAGAGGCGCTCGCCGCAGGCGAAGCCTTCAGCGATTCCACAAAGAATATGATTTTCTTCGCATATACCGCGATGCCCGGCATCCTTGCCCTGCTCTCGGCAATTCCTATCTTCAAGTATGATATTTACGGCGAGAAGAAGGCAAAGATTTCGGCTGAACTCCAGGCAAGAAGAGAAGCAAAAGAGAATCAGAACTGATAAGGGGGAAACCGAAATGTTATCAAAACCCGATTACGAAAAAGCAATTGCCGCCACCAGAGATGAAAGAATGGCGTGGTGGAGAGAAGCAAGATTCGGCATGTTCATTCACTACGGACTCTATTCCCAGCTCGGCAGAAACGAGTGGGTTATGGCGTGCGAAAACATACCTGTTCCCGAGTATGAAAAACTCGCGGACACTTTCAGCCCGAAAGAGGGATGCTGCCGCGAATGGGCGGCTCTCGCGAAAAAAGCCGGCTGTAAATATATGGTGCTGACCACGCGCCACCACGAAGGATTTTCTCTCTGGGATTCAAAAGCAAATCCCTATAATTCCGTAAACTACGGTCCTCACAGAGATATAGTCAAAGAGTTCTGCGAGGCGTGCCGTGAATTCGGTCTTAAAATCGGTTTTTACACATCCTGTATGGACTGGCATCATCCCGACGGCGGAATCGCCGCGTTTGATACCGAAGCAAGAAAAAGATTCACGAAATATATCAGGGACCTCAATGAGGAGCTTCTTACACAATACGGTAAAATAGATATCCTCTGGTATGACGTTCCCTCTCCGATGGAAAGCTGGGAGGGATGGGATTCGCTTGAGAGAAACCAGTATATGCGCTCTCTCCAGCCCCATATCATAATCAATGACAGAAGCCGTCTTGACGAGGATTTCGGCACTCCCGAGGAGCATATCACTCCCTCCGAAAGAGATTGGGAGGCGTGCATGACCTTCAACGGACTCAGCTGGGGCTACCTCGATGAAACACAGACGGTAAACTATGCCTATACCGCGCAGAGAATCGCCGGCATGCTTCAGACCTGCTGTGAGAGGGGCGGAAATCTCCTGCTCAACGTCGGTCCGAGACCCGACGGCTCACTTCCCGCAGACGCTATCGGTCCGATGGAGAAAATCGGAAAGTGGCTTGAGGTAAACGGCGAAGCTGTTTACGGAAAGCTTACCAAAACCTACGGAAACCAGAACCAGCCGAACGGAAACTCCCGTCCGTCAACCAAGGGAAACACCGTATATATGTGGAATAAAGTCTGGCACCCGACAAACGGCGAAATGGGTATCGGCGGATTCTTTACCAAGCCGAGAAAAATCTCGTTTATGGACGGCACGGAAATCGAGTTTGAGAAAAAAGGCGACAGAATGATTCTCAAAAACCTTCCCGAAAAGAATCCCGACCCGATTCTGGGTATGCCGATTATCAAGATTGAATTTGATACCTTCCCCGAATACAGATTCGCTTCATATTTCCCGCAGCTCAACGGCGGAATGACAAGAGAAATAAAGTGATAATATGTATATTGTAACAAGCAGACAAATGCTCGCGGCTGAAAACAGCGCTGTCGGCAGAGGCACGGATTTTGCCGGGCTTATGGAACAGGCGGGTACCGCCTGCGCCGCGATAATCGACGGCGAATGCGCCGGAGAAAAGAAGAATATACTTATTATCAGCGGCAAGGGAAAGAACGGCGGAGACGGCTTTGTCATCGCGAGAATTCTCTCGTCAAAGGGGCACGGCGTTAAAGTCCTGCTCCCCTGCGGCAGACCGAAGGATGAAATATCATCCGCCAATCTCAATCTGCTCGACGGGAGTATTATCTACGAAACCGCGGATTATCAGCCGCTGATTGATGAAAGCGATATTATTACGGACGCGGTTTTCGGCACCGGATTTTCGGGATGCCTTGATGAAAAATTGTCTGCTCTCGCTTCAGCAGTCAACGCCTCCGGCAAACGGATTATCGCCGTTGATGTTCCTTCCGGCGCAAACTGTGACACCGCGGAAATACAGGGCGAATGCTTCAGGGCAGACCTGACAATAGCGATTTCGGCTCTGAAACCCGTTCATGTAATCAAACCCGCCTGCGAGGTATGCGGGCAGGTCACGGTCGCGGATATCAGAATAATACCCGGTGATTTCGGCTCCGCCGAAGGAATTTTGAGATATACGCTTGATGAAGAAGATATAAAGAAAATACTTCCCGCGAGAAAAGCGTTTTCCCATAAAGGAACATACGGAACGGCTCTTTGTGTCTGCGGCAGCTATCGGATGCCCGGAGCCGCGAAAATCGCCTCCTCGGGCGCCGTAAAAAGCGGAGCGGGACTTGTTGTTTCCGCTTTTCCCGATGCGGCATACAGCGCAATCGCGCCGTTTATAACAGAGCAGGTTATGCTTCCCTGCCCCTCCGATGAAACAGGAGGATTCCGTCTCTCCGCCTTTGATATTCTGACAGATAAAGCCGCTTCGTCTTCATCCGCGCTTATCGGATGCGGACTCGGTCTGAGCAGAGAAACAAAGAAGCTCGTCAGAAAGTTCGTCACGCACACGGAAATTCCGACTGTCATCGACGCCGACGCGCTGAATGCCGTCAGCGAAGAACCGGAAATACTGAAAAGGGCGAAAGCGCCTCTGATATTAACTCCCCATCCGGGAGAAATGAGCCGTCTTACCGGAAAAAGCGCGGATGAAATCCTTTCGGATCCTGTAAAAGCCGCGAAGGAATTCGCCGAAAAATACGGCTGTATCCTTGTTCTCAAAGGCGCGAACACGGCTGTCGCTCAAAGCGGCGATGATAAAGTTTATGTCAATATCACCGGAAACAGCGGCCTTGCCAAAGGCGGCAGCGGCGATCTGCTCTCGGGCATCATCGTTTCGCTTCTTGCCCAGGGGATGTCGGCGTACAGCGCCGCGGTATCGGGTGTATTCATTCACTCCGGCTGCGCCGATGAGGTTGCCGCTCTGATGAGCGAAAGAGGAATGACGGTGACGGATATAATCAGTCATCTGCCTTATTACCTCGGAAGATTTGAATAAACACAAAGAATTATTGATTCTTATACGGCAAATACAATCGGAGCGAAGCGACCCGCGATTATGCATTAAGCATTATG
>JAFWRV010000427.1 GCA_017519685.1 Clostridia bacterium | reverse complement strand
TCGCCGCAGTGATAACCGTACCGGCAATAACGCCCATCAGGGGATTGTCAAATATAAGAAGCATCCGGCTGAATCCTGGCATCTCCGTCAGCCCGTCAACCGATGACGCCATTGCGGTCATACCGCTCATAAGAGTGGCAAAGCCGAGTAAAATCGTGCCGATATCCTTTGTCTTTGTCTTTTTGGAAAACATATACATTATTATTCCGGCAAAGGCGAGCACGGGAGTGAACGAGGTGGGCTTGAGAAGCCGTAAAAAGAATGAACCGGTTCCGCTGATTCCGTTAAGCGAAAGAATCCAGCCGGTCGCCGTGGTTCCGACATTCGCACCGATTATTATATTTATCGCCTGGGCGAGTGTCATAATTCCGGAGTTTACAAAGCCGACCACCATAACCGTGGTTGCCGACGAGGACTGCGTCACCACCGTGACGCCCATACCCGTAATTACTCCGCCTGCTTTGCTTCCGGTTATTTTACCGAGCAGGCTCTTAAGACTTCCGCCCGCTCTTTTTTCAAGAGCGGTTCCCATTATATTCATGCCGAAAAGGAAGAGCGCAAGCCCTCCCAGAATCGTCAGAACGTCAAATAAATCCATAGATTTCTCCGTATTAAGTATTCCCTCTGCTACCGGTCGAATCCGTCGGTAAAATCGGGATAATTTGAAATGTCATTTTCAGGTGATTTCGGATCGTAAACCTCAGGCGGCTTATTGTTTGTTATCCTCATATCACCCGCGCTCAGGTTGTTTATAGCTCTGAATCCGAACCTGAAAATAAAAATTATGAACGGGACAAACAGCGCGCTGTACCACCCTGCAGTGGTGAGAAAATCGTAGGTGCCGTGAACCAAAGCCGGCGCAAGCAGGGTTTTTTTCATGGATTTCTTCGCAAGAGCCGTATTGCCCATATTGTCATAATATTTTGCCGCGCCGTACCATATTCCCATAAACACGCCGAAACAGGCGTGACCGGGCACAGCCGTAACCGCTCTGATAACCGCGGTCATAAAGCCGTACCGGACAACATATCCGATATTTTCCCACAGAGCAAATCCGAGCGAAACAAAGGTCGAATACACAACCGCGTCAAATCGGCAGTTGAAATGCTCGCTGTTCCAGGTCCGCAGGCGCAGCAGAGCGAGCTTTGCTCCCTCTTCCGCAAATGCCACAAGGCCGTAAAACAGGATAATATTATACAGTACCGTTGTCTCATGAAAAACAGCATTGAGAAGCGTTATTCCGATTTCCTCGACCACCTGTGCGATACCTGTTGAAAAAACGCCGAGCAACAGCAGTGAAACAAGAAATCCCACCGGCTCTTTCTCAATACTGTCCGTTTTATAAATTTTAACCATTAATATGATTGCCGGCAGCGCCGCGGCGGCAATCAATAACGGGTTAGCTGTCAGAAGATACATTCTGTTCCCTGAATATTGTTTCTCCGTTGCAGTCGATTCCGACATAGACGGGGAAATTGTCAAGTTCAAGGCGTTTTACGCTCTCGCATCCGAGCTCGTGAAACGCGATTTCTTCACAGGATACAATGCCTTTCGCGCAGAGCGCTCCCGCTCCGCCGACCGCGCAGAAATAAACCGCTTTGTTTCTGACTATCGCTTCCCTGACCGCCTCGCTGCGCTTTCCCTTTCCTATCATCGCGGCAAGTCCGAGGTCAAGCAGGCGGGGAGAATAGGGGTCCATTCTGCCCGATGTGGTCGGCCCGCAGCTTCCGATCGGAAGTCCTTCCGGCGCAGGGGTGGGTCCCGCGAAATAAATGCAGGCATCCTTTAAATCAAACGGAAGCTCCCCTCCCTCATCAAGCAGGGCAAAAATCTTTTTATGCGCGGCATCCCTTGAGGTGTATGCGGTGCCGCTGAGAACGACTCTGTCGCCCGCTTTGAGCAAAGGTATATACTCGCGTATTTCCGAGAGATTGAATTTATACGAATTCATCTTATTCACCGGTTGACAATTCCGAAGAGCACTTTGAAAGACTTTCAATAAGGCGGTCAACATTCTCCTTAACGGATGAAAGCGACTCATCAAAAATCCTGCGGGACTCGGCAATACGCTCCTTCGCGGCAAAGATTTCCCCTGTCGCCTCTCCGAGCGCTCCGTGCGCGTCGTTTATGACTTTGTCGGCGGTTTTCCTCGCGCCGGCGACAAGTGAATCGGAATAGCGTATGGCATCCTGAATAAGCGCGTTTGACTTATCCTCGGTCGCCTTTGCGTATTCGTTTTCAAGAGCTTCGTATTTTTCACCGATTGAGTCCAGCTCATGCCTGAGCTCCTCGGCTGCCGCTTCGTTTCTGTTTGCTCTCGCGGCTGCTTCCGAGCAGGATTTTGAG
>JAFWRV010000426.1 GCA_017519685.1 Clostridia bacterium | reverse complement strand
TGATTTCCTCAGTGGTTTTTCCGCTGTCAACAAGTTCAAAATACTCCTCAATCGGAATACCGCCGACATAGCACTGTTTGTGATTGATTTATATTCCTTTGATAAGTATAAAGATATCAACAATGACATTTACCGCCTGCAACAGGAGATAAAGCCAGGCGCCGATTCCGAGAGTACCTGTAACGGCTCCGTCATTGCCCATCATCAGAAAGCACGCCGCAGAACCGAAGGAAGAAAGTATAATCATTGTATCAATAATGATATTTCTGATTTTGCCCTTCGGTGAGCACGCAAGCGTCAACAGAATAAAATGAGCGAGAGTAAAAACAATGGATAAAACCAGCAAAATCAAAGAAGCAAGAAACAGTTTATTTGAAGTTCCCTGCAAAGACATCAAGGCATTGAAATCGAGATTATCCGTATTATTGAAAATCGTCATTAAGGAAATACTGTCTTCAAACGGTTTCAACGGTTCCCTGAATGAAGCTTTTACAATCGGCAGGAATAACGGACCCGCGGGTAAAAGCGATGTAAAAATTCTGACAACCGCCGGTTTTGAGCCGACAAAAGCGGCTTTGACGCGGTCTATTTTTTTCTGGAAATGATAATACTGAACTTCCGCGATGTCAGCGTCCTTCATCAGACGTTCCTGCAGGTCATAAACAAAAATGTTCGCTCCGCAGTGAGGACAGTGCTGACGCCAATCGCTGAGTTTAAGTTTAGCATTACATTTCGGGCAATTTGCCATTTTCACACCTCCTGACAGGGAATTATTATACCATGTTATCTGTAAATATTCAACAATTTTTATAACAATAATATGAAAAAGTATGATTTTTTATTTAAGATGAACAAAGAGCAGTGCCGGAAAGGGCGGATGGTCGTATAACAGTAATGCCGCAAAAAGCGTAATTTGGCATCTTGTGCAGGCATTCCTCCTCGGAATACAGCCAAGTATTCCTCGTCGTCATAACCTGCAAATATGCTCAAATTCCGTCTTTTTGAGGTGCGAAGCAGTTTTCTCGTGAAAAATAAGCCGCAGAGCAAGGAAGAGTTGCGAAATCATACTTTGTGTATGATAAGCAATTCTGACAAAGCTCTGCGGTTTCAGTTTTCCGCGAAAACCAATACTGTTTTACGGCTATCCGCCCAAAAGCAGGCACTGCTATAACTGAAATGATTATTTTGTCAATAAATCACAGACAAATCTGCTGTGTTCCACAGGATCGTCTATTGAACGGCCGGCAATAAGACAGGCTTCGCTGAACAGAATCTTTGAATACTTTCCGAGAAGTTCTTTGTCGCTGTCAAACAACGACCTGAGTTTTTCCGATACGGGATGGTCGGCGTTGATTTCAAGAACAAGTTTTGCCTTGACTTTATTGTCTTCGTTGCCGGGCATTGCGTTAAGAGTTTTTTCCATATCGAGTGAAATGGCGCCTTCGCTGCCGAGGCAGACAGGATGGTTAACAAGCCTGTTAGTAAATTTGACCGCGCTTACTGCTTCGCCTATCGCGTTCTTCATTTCCGCGAGAAGGTCCGCGTTATCGGCATTAATCTTATCAATTTCCGCTTTCTGCTCATCTGTATCAAGATCAAAATCCTCGTCACAGATATTGACAAACTTCTTGCCTTTATATTCGCCGATGGTCTTGAGCACAAATTCATCAACATATTCCGTCAGCATAAGGATTTCAACGCCCTTTGACTTGGCGGAATCAAACTGCGGAAGCATTTCAATCTTCTCGGGAGTTTCCCCTGTCGCGAAATAAATTTTATCGTTATCCTCGGAAAGCTTGTCAACGTATTCCGCAAGAGTTACATACTTTCTGTCTTCCGACGACATAAACAGGAGCAAATCCTGGAGATTTTCCTTATTTAGACCGTACATACTGTAACAGCCCATTTTAAGCTGAATACCGAAAACCTTGAAGAATTCCTCGTATTTTTCACGCTCATTCTTGAGCATCTTTTCAAGCTCGGATTTTATTCTCTTCTCAACGGTCTTGGCAATCAGTTTGAGCTGACTGTCATGCTGAAGCATTTCTCTGCTGATATTAAGCGAAAGGTCTTCGCTGTCAACAAGTCCTTTGACAAAGCTGAAATAATCCGGAAGAAGTTCACCGCATTTATCCGTTATCAGAACTCCTTTGGAATATAACTGAAGTCCTTTTTCATATTCTTTGGTATAGTAATTGAACGGCGCGTGCTTCGGAATATAAAGCAGAGATTTGAAGGTAACGTTTCCTTCAACGCTTGAGTGAATAACTTTTATCGGGTCCTCAAAATCAAAGAATTTATCTTTATAAAAATTATTGTATTCTTCCTCGGTGACTTCATTCTTGTTTTTCTTCCAGATGGGAATTCTGCTGTTGAGAGTTCTGGTTTCTATTACAGTCTCATATTCTTCTTCGCCTTCGGCGGCATCCTCTTTTTTCTTTGAGGTTTCAAAGTCCATTAAAATAGGATGGCGGATATAATCGGAATACTTTTTGACAAGAGACTGTATGGTGTAATTATCAAGATATTTGCTGTAATTCTCGTCTTCGGTATCTTCCTTGAGATGCATAATAACGGTTGTGCCGAAATTATCTTTATTGCACTCGCCTATTCTGTAACCGTCAACGCCTTCGGATTCCCAGACAAACGCCTCATCGGAGCCGAACGCCTTTGTTTCAACGGTAACCTTATCGCAAACCATAAAAGCGGAATAGAATCCGACACCGAACTGACCGATAATATCAACGTTGTCAACCGCTTCGTTATCTTCTTTGAAATCAAGCGAACCGCTCTTGGCTATCGTTCCGAGATTGGTGTCAAGCTCCTCCTCGGTCATTCCGCAGCCGTTATCAATGACTTTTATTGTTCTGCCCGGTTTGTCAATCTCAATTCTGATAAAGAAGTCATCGGCATTAAGCCCAACGGAAGAATCGGTCAGAGACCTGAAATAAAGTTTATCAAGAGCGTCCGAAGCGTTGGAAATGATTTCTCTTAAAAATATTTCCTTGTGGGTGTAGATGGAGTTAATCATCATATCCATCAGTTTTTTGGATTCAGATTTGAATTTTCTTTTTTTCATTGATATGCCCTCTTTTCCGAATACTTTATTACAAAATTCTGCATTAAAGTATAACCCATACGATAATGAAATTTGTTAATGAAGAATGAACAAACTGTAAAGTCTGGCACTCTCGCATTCTGAGTGCTAAAACAATTTGGAAAATTTACTTTATTTATTCATATTTTTATGCTAAAATTTTTCTGTTACAATAATAACTGACGAAAGGACGGCGGATAAATGAAAAAGTTAATGGATTACATTGATACCGCTTTCTCCGATTTGCCCGATAATAAGCAGGTATATAAATTCAGGCGGAAACTGATTGAATCGGTTACGGACAGGGCAAATGAACTCAGCCACGCGGGACTCACCGACGAAAATGTTATTGACGACCTTATCATCAGCGAGCATTCAGACATAAAAGCGGAATACGAACAAATAGAAGCGGAAATCACAGCTCACAAAAGAAAGAAAAACGCTGTCAAGCTCAGAATTGCCGGCTCCGTTTTTTATTTCATTGCTGTTGCCGTTATTTTTCTCGCTGTCGGTTTTATTTCCAAAGACTGGGGCAAGGTCTGGATATTCCCTGTCAACGGCTTTTTGATTTATGTCGCGTATATGAGTATCTCGGCGGTAATAAGCCTGTCATCAAAAAGAAGTCTTTTCCATCCCATATCAAGAATTCTGCTTGCGGTTTCCGTATTTTCGTTTACCTTTGCAGTTTTTCTGATATCGCTGGCTTTATTCCACAGACCTCATTCATGGCTGATTTTTATCTACGGCGTGCTTGCCTTCTTTATTACCGACGGTATTTATGCCGAAATCGCGACGGAAAGATTCGCGATTTATTTCCATCTGCTTTATATCGTTCCCTCCGCCGCGATGCTTTATATAATTCTTTCGGTTCACCGCGTTATTCACTGGCATCCGGGTTGGATTATGATACCGGCATCTGTTTTAATTGTTGTGCTTGTGATAATCATCAGACTTATTATTCACAGCAAAGACAATTCCAAAGAAATGGAGGATGACAGCGAATGGAACGAAGATTAAAAGCTGAATTATGGGATAAAATGCACTATCTGTTCCGTGATTTCAACGACAGAGTCGTTCACGTGGAACTTGAATACGATTATGAAATCAATATAGAAGCGTTAAAAACCGTACTAATCTGCAGTTTTGAAAAAATCCCGGTCCTTCATTCCAGTTTCACCGACAATCATGTGAGCCCTTACTGGACTGTCAACAGATACTCAATTGACGATGTTCTGAGTGTCGTTGAAACAGATGAAAGCAGTTTAAAAGAAAAAATTGACGAGTTTCTGACGGGAGAGCTTCCCCCGGAAGGTAATATACAGATGAAGGTCAGAGTGTTCAATCACTCCGGTCACTCGACGCTCTGTATTATAGAAAACCATATGTGTATGGACGGAGGAGATTTCAAGGCCTTCCTCAAGGATTTCTGTAAGAATTACAACGATTACGTATTAAACGGAATAAGCCCTCTGGGATTGAGAAAAGGAAGCCGCTCATACACAACCGTTTATAAAGATTTTTCACCGAGAGATCAGAAGGCCGCGCAGAATCTTTACAGAAATATCAATAAAAAAGACGATCACGCGTTTCCTCTGACAAAGAGCTCAGACAGCGACAAATCGTTTATCGCAAGGAGAAAAATTCCCGCAGAAAAATTTGCTCTGATAAAATCAGAAGGCAAAAAGCACGGCGCTACCATCAACGATATGCTCACAGCCGCGTATTTTTACAGTCTTTATGAACTCGCGGGTTTCAGAAAAGACGAGAGCGTCAGCATTTCCTGCGCAATAGACCTCAGGAGACATCTCAAATCAACAGATAATAC
>JAFWRV010000425.1 GCA_017519685.1 Clostridia bacterium | reverse complement strand
TTGCGTATGAAGAAAGAGATTCAACATATCTTCTCTGACCTTCGGCATAAATAGTGTCAAAAGCCAGGGATGATTTGCCCGATCCGGATAGACCTGTGAATACGACAAGTTTATCGCGCGGAATCGTAACATCTATATTTTTGAGATTATGTTCTTTGGCGCCTTTGATTATAATTTTATCAGACAACATTACTACCTCTTGAGATTTTTGATTTTTTCTATCTTATCACGGAGATACGCCGCATGCTCGAATTCAAGTATTTTCGCCGCCGCTTTCATTTCGGCGGTCAGTTTGGCAATAAGTTTTTCGCGATCGGCTCTGTTCATCTTCGAATACTGCTTGTCATCATCCGCGACGGAGGATATTTCTATTATTTCACGGATATCCTTTTCTATTGTTTTGGGAACTATTCCGTGCTCGGTATTATACTTAATCTGCTTTTCACGGCGGCGGTTTGTTTCGGTAATTGCTCTTTCCATTGAGGGCGTTACCGAATCGGCGTACATTATTACCGTACCGTGGTCATTTCTTGCCGCTCTGCCGACAGTCTGGATAAGGGATGTTTCGCTTCTTAAAAATCCCTCTTTATCCGCATCAAGAATGGCGACGAGCGAAACCTCGGGAATGTCAAGTCCTTCACGCAGAAGATTGATACCGACAAGAACATCGAAATCTCCGAGACGCAGTCCCCTGATTATTTCCATTCTCTCGATTGTATCAATATCGTGATGCATATAGCGGACTTTTATATCAAGATTTTCAAGATATTCGGTCAAATCCTCCGCCATTCTCTTGGTAAGAGTAGTGACAAGAACTCTTTCTTTCTTTTCTACCCTTTCATTGATTTCGGAAACGAGGTCGTCAATCTGACCGTCGGTAGGTCTGACGGAAATTTCGGGGTCAAGAAGACCGGTAGGTCTTATAAGCTGTTCGGCAATATGAGCGGACTTTTCCTTTTCAAAATCGCCTGGTGTGGCGCTTACGAATATCTTCTGACCCGTTCTCTCATAAAACTCATCAAAAGTCAGAGGTCTGTTATCAAACGCCGACGGCAGACGGAATCCGAATTCCACAAGACTTTCCTTCCTCGCTCTGTCACCTCCGTACATTGCTCTAACCTGAGGCAATGTAACATGGGATTCATCAACAAACAGGATATAATCATCGGGAAAATAATTAAGAAGCGTAAACGGAGCTGAGCCCGGAGCTCTGCCGGACATTACTCTCGAATAGTTTTCAATACCTTTACAGAAACCTGTTTCACGCAGCATTTCCATATCGTATTCTGTCCTCTGCCTGATACGCTGGGCTTCAAGAAGTTTGCCTTGCTTTTCAAACTCGGCAACTCTTTCTTCCATTTCGGCGGTTATTTCGGTGATGGAGCGTTCCATCTTGTCGGCGGAAATAACATAATGGGAAGCCGGATAAACAGCGACGTGTGAAAGTATACTTCTGACCTGACCGGTCAGAGCGTTAATCTCACTTATCCTTTCAACCTCATCGCCGAAAAATTCAACTCTTATCGCGTTTTCATTTGAATAAACGGGAAATATTTCTACAACATCTCCGCGCACTCTGAATTTATTACGGCTGAAGTCTATATCGTTTCTCTCATATTGAATTGAAATCAATTTTTCAATAAGCTCGTCACGGCTTTTTTCCATTCCCTGCCTTAAAGAAATCACCATACTTCTGTAATCGATAGGGTCGCCGAGAGTATAGATGCAGGAAACGGAAGCGACAATAATTACATCGCGCCTTTCAGACAGCGCAGAGGTCGCGGAGTGCCTGAGCTTATCAATCTCATCGTTTACGGCTGAGTCTTTTTCAATATAGGTATCTGTGGTCGCAATATATGCTTCGGGCTGATAATAATCATAATATGAAACAAAGTATTC
>JAFWRV010000424.1 GCA_017519685.1 Clostridia bacterium | reverse complement strand
CTCTCGGCAATGAGAGCGGCTGCGGCAAAAACCACCGTAAAATGAGGGAGTATATCAAAAACAGAAATAAAAACGCGCTTGTGCATTATGAAAACGCACATCTTCAGTTCACCGCCGTTCCCGAGGGTGAAAACTTTGCCGATATTTCCGATGTGGAAAGCCGTATGTATCCGTCTCTTGAATACACAAAAGAATATCTTGAAAACCCGGAATACACTAAGCCGTTTTATATGTGCGAATACGTTTCGTCAATGACCACCGGCGATGTCTATGACTTCTGGAAACTCATTGACAATTACGATAACTTCTGCGGCGGCTGTATCTGGGAATGGAGCGACCACAGCGTAAACATTCCCGACGAAAACGGCAGCGCAAAATACTATTACGGCGGAGATTTCGGCGACTTTCCGAATGACGGAATCTGCTGTATCGACGGTCTTGTTTTTCCCGACCGCACACCGAGGCCCGGATACTATGATATGAAAAAAGTTTACGAGGTGTTCCGCGGTGAGCACAATGACGGAAGGGTTAAAATCAGAAACACCAGGTATTTCACCCCTCTGACCGATATGTATTTTATCTGGTCGCTCGCCTGTGACGGAAAAGAAATCCTCTCCGGAACGGTTGACTGCGTCGATGTCGCGCCGCAGAGCGAAAAGGAATTTTTCCTTTTTAATCCATCCGACATATCGGTTTACGGAAACTGTTTCCTGACTCTCTCATTCCGTCAGAAATATGACGCTCCCTGGGCTGAAGCGGGCTTTGAAACGGGCTTCCTTCAGTTTGAGCTTCCCGCGATGACAGCAGTCGCGGAAAAAGAAAAAAATCCCGTCATCAGTAAAGACGACGGGAGATATATCCGCATTTCCTGCGGAGTTAACGAATATGTATTTGACAGGTCTTACGGCAGAATCGACTCTATCAGATGCAAGGGCAGAGAACTGCTTGAGTCTCCCTCCGCTTTCTCGATTGTTCATGCCCCGACTTATAACAGAGGGTCTGTTGACGCCTGGGAGGCGAATCACTTTTTCAACACCGTTCAGAAAACCTACTCCGCGGAAGTTAAAAACACTGAATCCGGCTGTGTTATTACAACACATATTGCTCTCGGAGGTCCGGCGAATCCGCCTGTCGTGAAAGCAGTCGCGGAATACCGTTTTTCACCCGACGGAGGAGTTAATATCTCGGTCAGCGGAAAGATAAGGGAAAATGTTCCTCCTCTCCCCCGTCTCGGAATAGAGCTGCGTCTTGACAGGGAAATCGGCAACATACGCTGGCTCGGTCTCGGGGAAACGGAATCCTATCCCGACAGATACAAGGCGTGCCGCTTCGGATTATGGGAGAGCAGCGCGGATAATAACTTCGTTCACTATATCCGTCCGCAGGAAAACTCATCCCATTACAAAACAAGAAAACTCAGCATTTACGGCAGCGGCGTTGATATAACCGTTCTGCCTTACGGTATGAAGGATTTCTCTTTTAACGCCTCACGGTATTCGGTAAAACGGCTCACCGAAACCGCTCACGATTTTGAGCTTGAAAAAGAAAACGCTGCCGTGATTAATCTCGACGGCAGGTTCAATTCAATCAGTGAAAGCGTCAGGTTTGACTGTGACGGCAATCACATTGTTTTTGATGACAAGGAGTTTTCATTCGGCTTTACGATTATACCCGAAGCTTTATAATCCGAGTTTAACGAACAATTCCTTAACTTCAAGCAAATCATTCAATATATAATCGGCAAGTTCTTTCATTTCATCGTTCGCGGGGAGCATATCAGGCACCATAATTGCGGTCATTCCGCCTGCTTTCGCCGCGCGGATTCCGTTATAAGAATCCTCGATAACAAACGCGGGAGAGCCGAATCCCTTATCCGCCTCGATAAAAATATCCGGCTCGGGCTTGCTTTTGCTTATCATATCTCCGCCTACGATCCTGTCAAAGAATTTATCAAGTCCCGCGTCGGCAATCTGTTTTTCAACTACCGCGACGCGTGTTGACGAGGCAACCGCGGTTTTGAAGCCGTTTTCCCTGAGATAAGAAAGCAGTTCCCTTATCCCCTTCTTTTCGGGCAGATTTCCGTTATCGTATCTGCTGTGGTAATTTCTGCTCTTTTCGCTGTTGTATTCATCAAACGGAAAATCATTCCCGTAATAATCCAGAAAGATTTTCTTCGCTTTCTGCGCGTTGGAGCCGATACATTTCATATAAGGTATGTCAAGATTTTCAAAACCGTATTTTACCGAAAGCTCTTTCCAGCACTCATAGGTTGCTCTTTCGGAATCAAATATAATCCCGTCCATATCGAAAATTACCGTTTTCATATTCTCACCTTCGGTTTATTTTATCATAAAATTAAGAAAACGGCAATAACTCAATTCATATATTTGACATAATATAGGTTTATTATATTATAAAGGTGATTCTTTGATTAACATTATTAAATTTGACAGCATAACATCGACAAATGACTGGGCAAAGGAAAACGCCGCGGACCTTCCGCTTCCGTCTCTGATTACAGCCGATGAACAGACCGCCGGCAGAGGCAGACTGGGAAAGAAGTTTTATTCACCGGGAAGCACGGGACTGTATTTCAGTCTTATCTTTGAAGCAGAGAGCGGCTTTGACCTGATAACTCCGGCGTCGGCTGTATGTGTCTGCGACGCAATAAAAAAGTTTTCGGGCAAAGAAACCGGAATAAAATGGGTCAATGATATTTTTCTTAACGGCAAAAAGGTTGCCGGCATACTGACCGAGAGATTTTCATCAAACGGCAGGATGATGACGGTTGTCGGAATCGGTGTCAATTTCACTACCGGTGATTTCCCGGAAGATTTACCGGAAGCCGGTTCACTCGGATTTATGCCCGATAAAACCGCCTTTGCCGTAAATGTCGCAGAATCTCTTCTGTCAATAAACGGGAATTTCAGCAGAGATGATATCCTGTCCGCGTATAAATCACGGCTTTTTATTATCGGCAAAGAAATTGAATTTGAAATAAACGGCAGACGTTATTCGGGTACGGCTGAAGGAATAAACAGCGGCTGCAACCTGATTGTCAACACAAAAGAAGGAAAAATGATTCTCTCATCGGGAGAAATTTCAATCATAATGAGGTGACAGT
>JAFWRV010000423.1 GCA_017519685.1 Clostridia bacterium | reverse complement strand
GCTCGGGATTGTCTTCTCCGCAGAAGACAAGCTGTTTCTCGCTGAGCTCCATCTGCGTTTTGACATCCTTTTTATGCGCGATGACAAGGGCGTCCTTATCTGTGGTCTTTTCCGCAGCGGTGATTTCAAGAAGTTCGTTGTAGTCAAGGTCGAGGGTGCGGGCAACATCGGAGCAGACTGCTTTTCTGAAGTTTTCGTTTTCAAATTTTTCCGGAATCAGATACAGTTTCCACGTGGTTGCGCTTTCGGCGAGGATTGAGCCGTTCGCGTCATAAATTGTGCCCCTGACAGCCGGAATAACTTCATCGCTCCACTGTGAGCTTGTCGCCTTGTTTTTGTAATAATCCGAGCGGATTATCTGTATATCGAGCAGCCTGAATAAAACAGCAAGGCCCGCGGCAACGAGTATTACCGAAACCACGAGGATGTTTTGCCTTAACCTGCTTTTCATCTGTCTGCTCCTTTCCGGGAAACGCCGTAATTCAGGCAATTTCCTTAATTATAAAATATGCTGTCCCAATTTTCAGGTGAGACAGCATGCCGCGAGCTTAAAATTACTCACGTATTTATATTCGGCTGTTTACCATCAGCTATCACTACTCTGTCGCCATCCCTGTCTTCAAAGTAGTAAATCTGGTAACGTTCCGCCTTTTGCATTCCAAGCTCCGAAACCGCGTAGTTCCGGATTTTTTCCGCTGAAATAATTGTACCTAATTCAGCGCTGAGACGGATGTTCTCGGCTTGCGCCTGTTTTATCTCACCGCTGAGTTCCGATATTGTCTTTTTATTCTGAACAATCATCTTGTTAAGATAGATGATTGATGAAAGCATCGTGAAAAGAACCGCGCATACAACTGCCGCGACGGCAATGGCTTTTATTTTCTGTATTACCGGGGAGACCGGAGCGGGACGCTTTACCGGTTCACGCCGCTTTTTAGGTTCCTGCTGTTCGGGAAAATCATATTCCGATATTTTCGGAGCAGCGGTAGATGTACTCGGACCGGGGATAAAACCGGGGACATAATCGAAATCATCCATGTTTCCTGCTCCTTTCTTGTTTTTATCGGAGTTTTTCCGCCGTACGGAGTTTTGCCGATCTGCTGCGCTGGTTACCGCTTATTTCATCGGCATCCGGAGTTACCGGTTTGAACAGTTTTGCTCTCGGTGTTTTTCCGCATACGCATACGGGAAAGTTTTTCGGGCAGGTGCATCCTTGAGCAAGAGGAGTGAATGCCGCTTTGACCGCCCTGTCTTCCAGGGAATGGAAGGTTATTATGCTGAGCCGTCCTCCGGGTTTCAGGCAGTCAAACATATCGGTAACCGCCTGCGTGAGCCCGTCAAGCTCGCCGTTTACATAAATTCTCAGCGCCTGAAAGGTCTTTCTTGCAGGGTGGCCGTTCCGTTTTGCCGCGGCAGGTACCGCCGAAGAAATGATATCGCTGAGTTCAAAAGTTGTCCGTATAGGGGAGACTGCTCTCGCGCTGACTATCGCGTCGGCGATTTTCGGAGCAAATTTTTCTTCGCCGTATTCAAAGATTATTTTTTTCAGCTCTTCATACGGCAGTGTGTTGACCGCGTCCGCGGCGCTTCTTCCCTCCATGCTCATTCTCATATCGAGCGGAGCGTCTTTATGAAATGAAAAACCTCGGGACGCCTCGTCAAGCTGGTGGGAGCTTACTCCGAGATCTGCAAGTATGCCATCTACTGCTTCTATTTGCAGATCTCGGAGAATCGATTTTATGAAAAAGAAGTTGTTCTTTACTATATATACATTATTATATGATGAAAAGCGTTTGCTTAAAGCTGCAATCGCTTCGGGATCTCTATCGATTACAACAAGCTTTCCGGCGGTCAGGCGATTAGCTACTTCGCCTGAGTGACCTCCTCCGCCTGCTGTACAGTCAACATACGAGCCATCCGGGCTTATGTTGAGCGAATCAATAGTTTCATTGAAAAGAACGGGGATATGACGGAAATCGTTTGTTTCCATTTTAACTTCTCGGTGAGAGGTTGAACGCGCTCAGATCCGGCATAATGCTCTGTTTGAACTGAGCGTCCCATCTTGCCTGGTTCCAGAGCTCGAGTCTGTCGGGGTGACAGATAACGAGCGCTTCTTCGCCGAGGTCCGCAAATTCAATGAAATCGGGTTTCAGCGTGATACGGCCGGCTTTATCAACCGTTGCCATATCAATGTTGTCAAGGAATAATCTCTGTACCATTGTAAGAGCGGCGCCTGTGTATGACTTTGAGATGCCGTCGTAAACCTTGAGGTAATCCTCTTCGGAATAAACCACGATACAGTCCTTGCTCTGAAAATTCTTGAAGAGATAAACCGTATTGCCGTATCTCGCACGGAACTTGGTCGGTATCGATATTCTGTTTAACTGGTCGAACTTTCTGAGTTCGCGACCGCCGAGACATTCCTGCTGCGCTGCTGCCGGCATATCGGTTTTCTCCTTTCATGTGGTTTAAGGTATCAAAAGTTTGGTTAAATTCTCCTTTTCTTCCCTTTTGTCACCTTGTAGTGCAGATTATATACTAAAATTTCCCAAATTGCAAGACTTTTTTTTATGTTTTTTGATAATTTCGGGAATTTTTTGTAAAAAAGTCCGGAATTGGGGCATTTTCCGGCTCTGAAAGCGGAAAAAATATAAATTTCGGTAACTTTTTTAAATTTATTCTTGCAATCACGGAAAAAGTATGATATCATAACAAACCGTATAAGAGAAGGAGGTGCAGATATGCCTAACATTAAGTCAGCTAAAAAGAGAGTAGTTGTCAACAAGACCAGAGCAGCGAGAAACAAGTCCCGCAATACAGCTCTCAAGACCGCAATCAAAAAAGCCAATGTCGCCGCAGCGGCAGGAGCACCTGAAGCTGATGCCCTCATCAAGGAGGCAATCAAAAAGGTCGATCAGGCAGCCGCTAAGGGCCTTATCCATAAGAATAATGCTGCGCACAAGAAATCAGCGCTCGCAAATCTTGCAAAATAATTTTTCATCAAAGCCGTGGTTGTTAATTTTTTATGACCACGGCTGTTAAATTATTGACAATCGGATGCCCGTTTGATATAATTACCGTGACCATAAGGCAAAATAATAATCAGGAGGATGTCAGCTAATGGATACTTTCAAGAAGATTTGCAAAATCGTTGCAATTGTCATGGCAATAGCAGCCGCTATCGCAGGTATTTGCGTAGTGATCAATAAGATTAAAGCAAGTAAGGCAGAAGGCGCAGACAGCGAAGAAAATTATGTATCATGCTCGTGCTGCGAAGTACCTGCTGAATAAACCTGTATTACAGGATTAATAAATTCCGGAGGAAAATATGGTTCTCGAAAAAATCACGGATATAATCAGCGAACAGCTGGAAATAGACAAAAGCGTTATTAAAGCAACATCGACTCTCGCGGAAGACCTCGGAGCAGGCAGTCTTGATATGATTGACCTCGCGATGTCCATTGAGGATGCTTTCGATATCGAGCTCCCCGAAGACCTGATTGATAAAATCAAGACAGTCGGCGATCTTGCAGAGTATGTTGAATCAAAAGCAAAATAATAAAAATTTCCGCAATATCGTTTGATATTGCGGTTTTTTAATAGGTACGGAGAATATTATGGTATTCAGAAACGCGCTGATCTGCGATGAAGATTTTAAGCTTGTAAAATCCGATCTTGAAATAAACGGCGAAATAATAGCCTCGGTCG
>JAFWRV010000422.1 GCA_017519685.1 Clostridia bacterium | reverse complement strand
TCGGTGTATATGCCGCGTTTACGGTGATATCTTCCGCGCCGAGTGTGTATTCTTCCCACGCGCCCGTGTTGCCTTCTTTGGCGGGTACTTCGGGCTCGGTGATACTGTCGGTGTCGATTGTGAATGTGACCTCGTCAACCTTTTCACCGTCCGCGATAAAGGTCGCTGTGTATTCTTTGCGGTGCTCTTCAAGCGCGGCTTCGAGCGCATCGATGTCAGCCGCGGTGTCAACAGCCGCTTTGTTTTCGTCAAGTGACTTGCTCTCGTCATATTCAACACCGTCAACGTCGTCTTTCGCGCTGTCAATAAGCGCCTTGCACTGTTCGCTGTCGCCGTCTTCCGCGAGGGCGTCGATTGCCTCTTTTGCCTCGTCCTTGTATTCTTCAAACGCCGCCTTGCGCACCTCAAGCATTGAGCCCTCATCGTTGACGACATGATCATCCGTGAACTCCTGACTGCCGAGTGTTACTGTTGCGGTATAGGTTGTGTAACCGTCCGCTTCAACGGTGGCGGGGGTTTCATTGCTTGTTACGGAGTCCGCCTCTCCGGATTGTTCAGTTTCGCAGACAGAGCAGATTGTTGAATAAACAGGATGCTCAACATCATCCCAGTTCCAGTCGGGTTCGTTCCAAACGTGACCGAGCGCGGGAAGTTCCTCACCGCAAAGCGTGCAGATCGCGGAATTTTCACAATCGGGCTGAGCGGTGCTTTCGGTATGGTCGCATTGTTTCCAGTCGGCATAGAAGGTCCTGTCGCCTGTGGAATCCGCAGGTATTTCCGTTAAGGGGTCACCCGTGCACGGCTCGTTGTCATACCAGCCGTCAAACAGATAGCCCACGCGCTTTGTGATATTTCCTGCCGGCAGGTCAATACCGACTCCGGCGTAATAGGTGTATTCAACCGTTGCGCCCTCTCTGAATTCTCCGCCGTTGAGCTCATAGGTAACATTGTAGGTTTCGCCTCCTCTGAGGGGTTCAAAGGAGTCCTTGTCGTGGTTGCGGACATTGATTATGTAATCCTCACCGTCGATTGTGAGACCGGCGGTCTGTGTGTTATAAGGAACAGTATAGAAATAAGAATCCGCATCAGGATGCTTTTCGGTAACATTTACGCCGTCAAGCACATAATCGCCGTCAACGGTTTTAATGACATCGGCTTTTCTGTAAGCGTTTATTATGCCGTCAACTGAAAGATTTGTATTCTCGTCATTGTAGTTGAGAATGAGGTTATTCATGTTGACATCGCCGCCGACCGTCAGGCTGCCGGTGACGAGCAGGCCCGCATCGTCAAACACGCTTTCGCGGGAGGCGCGGTTGTTGAAGTCGCCGCCCACGGTCAGGTCGCCCTCCAGCCTGCCCGCGTTGCTGTTATAGGTGAAATCCCCACCGATCTCCATCGTGCTGCCCTCGTGCACGTTGAAGTATTCATCGCTCACGGCGCTGCCGCCCACTTTGACCGTGGAGGGAACCTCCCAGGAATTCCAGCCGGAAATGGAGCCGATTTGTTTGGCATGCAGGTCGCCGCCGATGGTGACGGAGGAGCCGTTCAGCGCTTCCATGACGCCGCCGCACTCCACGTTGCCGCCGATGTTGACGACGCCGTGGTTGCAGGGGGACAGCCAGTTGCTCTGAGAAAAGTCGCCGGTCACGTTGAGCTGGCCGCCGCTGAGCACGCCTACCCAGCCGTTTCCGGTGAAGTTGCCGAGCACGTTCCATTCGCCTGCTTCAAGCGCGTTGCACAGGCCGTTGCCGTTATTGTTGAAATCCCCGTTGACGGTGCAAACCGTTCCGGCGCCTTGAGCATCAAAGCTGTGGTTTCCTTCACTGAGCGTGAAATCCTTTTCCACCAGCAGCGTGGAACCCTCACAGACGTTGATAAGGCCGGTATTGGAGAGCATATTCCCTTTCACCGTGACGGCGGAGGCTTCGTTGACGCCGACGTCTACGTTTGCGGTGAAATCATTTGCAACCGTGAGTTCAGAACCGTCGTTCAGGGTGAATAATGCGTTGGTGATCAGACTATTGACAGTGATATGGCCGTCGTTAAGCCCCACGTCACGGTTTGTGGTCATAAGGCCGCCCACGGTAACTTCGGAGTCCTGTCTCACGGAGAACAGGCTGTTATTGGTGGTCAGGTTCTTTTCCGCGATAAAATGGGATTCACTGTTGATACCAACGTCGGACGTTGTCGAAAAGTCCGATTTCAGCGTCAGCGTCGCCCCATTTTCCAGCGAGAGAAGCCCTTGCTGTGTCAGGGTGCCGTCAATTGTAACTTCGCTCTTATTCATCGGGTTGAATTGATAGGCACTGGCATCTCCTTTTACGTGAAGAACCGAATTTTTAACGGGTGTGTAGACC
>JAFWRV010000421.1 GCA_017519685.1 Clostridia bacterium | reverse complement strand
GAAGCCGGCTGTTACGTCAACATCATTTGCGGGCATGGAAACCTCGGGTAATCCGGTCCAGCCTGTGAATGTGTAACCGGTCTTTACGGGATCAGCAGGAAGAGCGATGTCAGCAACAGCTGTGCCGTATGCAACGTTCTTGGTCTGCTTGTAAAGTGCGCCGTCAACATAGAAGTTAACATTGAACTTCTGAACCTGATAAATAGGTGTAAATGTCTTGTCGGCTGCTCCCATTGTTGTGCCAACTGCGGGAGTCCATGAAATTGCATCATAACCGGTCTTCGCGGGAATCTCGGGAATATCATTTGTGATATCAGCGCCGTAAACCGCTTCGATCGTATCAACTAAATCGCCGTTTTCATCATTGAATGTATATGTATAAACGTGAGGTGTGAACCGGCCGTAAACAGATACATTCTGTGCAGGCATGGTCTGTGTGAAGTCGAAGTCTGTCGCATAAGTGTCGTCAGTCTTCCAACCGCTGAAGTCATAACCTGTCTGAGTGGGAGTGGCAACACTGGGAAGAGCGTTACCGTACTTGATCATCTGGGTTGAACCCTGCTGTACACCGTCAACAAATACTTTGAATTCATAGCTCTTGACTGTGTAGCTTGCGGTTGCGGTAACTGCATAGGCAGGCATGGTGGTGGGAGCAACAGAGAGTGTTGATCCGCCGGTTCTGGACCATGTCCACTTGTCGAAATCGTGTCCTTCTTTTTCTGCCGCGGTGAGTGTGGGAACGCTTGCACCGTAAACAATGCTGGTGTCATTGGAGCCCGCGTTGTCAACCTGGGTCAGAACATAGGAGTTACGATCGAAGTATGCTTTAAGTGTGAAGTTGCCGTCGCCGGTTACATAACCGGAGGTAACTGAAAGCTCGGTGTTGAATGTGAAGCCGGTTTCTCTCTGGTCTGCCTGTGAAAGTGATACAAGCTCGCCTGTTGAGCTGCCGACTGTTGTTGTGCCAATAAGCTCATAATCGTCAAGAGCCACATTCTGCAGGTACTTCTCAATCTTATAGTCAGCAGGTGAAGCGTTCGCTCTGAGAGTGAAGGTCATGTCTGCTGCTTCCTGAGTTGTTGCCTGCGGAGTCCAACGAAGGTTGGAATATCCTTCATGAGTGGGAATTGCGACTGTCGGAATTGCTGCGCCGTAAGCTACCTGCTGGGTATGAACTACCTGACTTCCTTCAGGAGCATACGGGTCAATCCATGTGTCGGTGTAGAGGTGTGCGTTCTTTTCACTGATAACTACAAGATTGCCTGCGGGCATTCTTGCGGGAAGCTGTCCGCCGCCTTCGAGTGCCCAGTCAGAGTAATCATAACCGGTCTGTGAAGGAGCAGCTTTATAAGTGATTTCCGCGTCATACTCAAGAGTAACGGTTTCGTCAACGTCAGTTGTGTTGTTATCAATGTCATTGATCTGATAGGTAAGTGTATAGCTGTTGATAGTATAATCAGCTTTGAACTCGAGAACTGCGCCGTCATCATCAAATGCGGGAACAGTGAACGGGAATGTAACTGTCTCGCCGTTATACTTCCATACAAATGAGAAGCCGGGGATGATGGCGTCTGTGCTGAAGTCTTCTTCAGTCAGCTGCTCGCCGTATGTAACTGCGCGGCCTTCTTCTTCAGTTGCTTCAGGATCAAGAGTATGGGTCGCTGTATCATACATACCGTAAGTCAGGGTGAAGCTGTAGGAATGATCGTTCCAGATACCGTAGATATCGATATCATCGTCAACTGCGGTGTAGATATTATCCCAACCTGCGAATGATTTACCGGGAAGAGTGGGATCTGTATCCGGCTCGGGAATAGGATCGTTATAGTTGCAGTTGAATGTCGCGTACGGAGTGGTATCGCCTTCCTGCTTATAGTAATTAACTGTATAGCTGATGGGCGAAATTGAACCGTGGACTGAAACATTGCCCTCGGGCATTACGTTCGGTAAATCTCTCCAACCGTCGAACTGATATCCCTGAGGTGCCTGATAATCATAACCTGTGATCGGAGCATTGTAGAAATACTGGTCAACATGAACGGGATCTGTGATACCGTCAATGTAGTAGGACAGGTTATACTGAACTGATGAATATACAGCTGTGTAAGCAGTGTCTCTCGCGGGAACTGTCGCTGTTCCGATATCGGCAGCGGCAATCAGGGTGTTTCCTGCATCGTCCGCTCTCCATCCGATGAATGTCTCACCGGTGATAACGGGTGCTGCGGGTGCCTGAAGGACAGAACCGTAAGCCTGTCTTGCGGGGCTGAAGTCAATGTAGCTGCCTGCTTTGTTATAGAATGTGATGTTATACTGATTCGCTGTTCTGACAGAAACGAATACCTTGCCCTCGGAATCCATTGTCATACCGGCAGTGTATCCGGGTGCCGCCTGCCAGGCAGAGAAGGTATAACCTTCGGTTGTCGGAAGAGCGGGAGCGACAACAGTTTCGCCGAATACTGTCGGAACAGTTTCGTAATCTTCATAAATGGGTTCGTTATTGCCGTCAACGCCTGTCTGAATCTTGAATGTGGCATTGTAGGTGTTTGCGGTCCATTTAGCGTAAGCTATTACGGGTGATGCGGGGAATACTGCGGGAAGTGTGAACTCAGCGGCATCATCTGCGGTGGAAACATACCAACCGTCAAATGTGTAGCCGGTTCTTGTTGCGACGGGAAGTGTTGCGTTTACGGGATCACCGACTGAACCGGTGATAGAAGCAACGGGGTCGCCGCCCTGAGCGTCAAAGTTGATTGCTGATTCGCCGGCAGTCCATACTGCGGTGAATACAACATCAGACGCGGGCATTACGGTTGTAACTTCGGGGCTTGAAGACCACGAAAGTGTATAACCTTCCTGAGCGGCAAGCTCGGGGAATGTGATTGAGTCAATTGAGTCGCCTGCGGCAAACTGCTGTGCAGTGCCGACTGCGGTGTTATTATCATAGAATGTTGCTGTGTAAAGCTGTTTCCATGTTGCGAAGAAGCTTGTCGCGGCGGAAATAGTTACCGATGCGCCTGCTTCATACTCGTTGGTGCCGTCGCTCCACTTGTCGAAGCGGAAGCCGGGCTTTGTCTGAGCAGCGGGAAGATTAATGCTTCCGTTGACATTTGTCAGCTTGAGATCTGTGTACTCATTGCCGCCCTGAGCGTCATAGAAGGATACATCATAGCCGCTTGCAGTCCATACTGCGAAGAAGTTTGTGTCTGCGGAGATGGTTACTTCAGCGCCTGCGTTGTAAGTAGTTGTGCCGTCGGACCAACCTGCGAATGTGTAATTCGGTCTTGTCGGTGCCGCGGGAAGATTGAATGTGGTCGCGCCTGTCATGGCAAGGTCTGTGTATTCAGTGCCGTTTTCTGTTTCAAAGAAATTAGCGTTGAAGCCCGAACCGGGAACATCAATAACGAAGATATGGTTCATATCTTCTGTATGGAAGGTATCATAACTCATTGCCGGAAGAGCAACGGTACAACCTGTAGTTGAGTTAACTACGTTGGCTCTGTTCATAGCAGCACCGGCGGTATTACCATCGCCTATGGCTGCCTTGGTGACACAGGCCCTGTACTGTGTTTTATAGAAGGTTGTATATCCTTCTTCAAAGCCGACATGACCGACAGTGCCCTGAGGAACATAGTTGATTGTGCCCTGATTTTCGGTGCCAACCATGTAGGGTTCCTCGGTAGTTCTGACTTTAACCGTGTTGTACACCAGATAATCATCGCTGCTGAAATTGGGAACACCGTAGAGAGCATCGCACTCCGCGGCAATAATTCTGGCGATATCCCACTCAAATCTGATGGTATTAAGCAACGGTGCGGGATCAAGAGTCTTAACAGATCCGTTATACGGAGATACAAGCATATATGCGGGACCCATTGTTATGGTATTTTCCATTTTACCGTTGACAATAGCGTCATGGGTAGTACTTACTTTACCGACAGTCCACTCAGCGCTTCCGATTACTTTACCCTGAGGATAACCTGTATTGTAAAGACCGTCTTTTGTGCCGACTACTGTTTTACCATAGTTTTTGTAGTGGTCCTTTGCGTAATCATAGCCAAGGCCGCTCTTATACTGGTCGGGAACGATATCAAAGAAGTTTCTGTCAAACTGAAGGTCAACGATATATGAAGGAAGACCTACATTTGATTTAATATACAGCTTATAAAGAAGTGTATCGCCGGGCTTAACCTTATGGTCGGTAAGAACCCAGTTGTTTCCATCTAAGTCTGTAAAATCGGGTGTAGTGCCGTCGGGGCATACTTCGTAGAATTCAAGTCCGAAATAAACCCAGGGATTAGCTCCACTCTCAAGGGCAAAAGTACCCTGGCTTCCGCCGTAGGTGAATCCGCCGTAGTTGTAGCCTTCGCCGTTAACGTAGCCGGCAAGTTCGGCATAAGATTTGACTCTGTATTCTTTTGTGGCATCAAACGGATCTTCCCAATGGTAGTAACCGTTGACAGCATTGTTTTCAAGCTCGTTGGGAACGGGAAGAGTGGTATTGGCACTTGCTACCGTTCCGAGAACGCTGAACATGCTGAACGCCATAATTACAGAAAGGAAAATGCTGACTGCGCGTTTAAAGTTCGTCATTTTTTATCCTCCTTTTTTCGGATGTCCCGGGCAGGCGAACCTGCCCGGATTTATTGTTTGATTGCCGGGAAAGATTATTCCATAAATTCTCCGTCATAGAGACCGCCGACATCCTGCTTGAGGTCGGAAACACCGGAGACTATGGGACTATAGAACGGAACGTCGATGGTGTCAGCCCATCCGGAACCGTCAAGGTCAAGCGCGAGTAAGATATAGTCGTCTTCACCCATACTCCAGTCATACTGGAATCCTTCAACACTGTTGATATAGTTGGACATATACGCTTTATCGGTTGAAGTGATCTCGCCGTCTCCGTTGGCATCGCCGCGAAGAACGATAAGATAAAGCTGTTCAATCGGTCCGTCTGCTGCTTCTTTTATTACAAGGAATGAACCTGTGCCGTATCTGCCGGCCGGAGACATGGTAACTTCGGCATACGCGTTCTGAATGGTAATGGGAGCCGGATCGTAGAGAAGGAATGTTTCATCCGTGAATCCTTCTTCAATACCGAAGATAGCGCCGTCAAGCGGAACATCCATGAAATCGCCTTCCATTCTGACGGTATCATAACCGACATCTGTGAGGAGGCCTCCATTTTCAAAATCGTTGGGATAGATTGTCGCATGGTTCTTATACAGATACATGTATGAATAACCTGCGTAATCCGGGTTGGCTTCAACAACGAGTTCTGTTCCGCCGTTGGAGTAATCTACAAGAGCAGCCTTGGCCTTGTTGACTTCCTCAACAGCGCTGTCGATTCTGTCCTGATCGCCTGCGCCGAGTTCATCGTCAGTACCTTCGGTAGCAACTATGATTTCAAGCGCTCTGAGGGCTTCGAGGAATGCGCTGAATGAATCAACGGTGTAAATCGTCTGCTGAGCAGCGTCATCAACCTTGATGGCACCGTTAAGCTGACCGCCTGTAAGACCCCAGCTGTTGCATTCGTCATGAAGGAATGCCTTCATTGTGCTGAGTGTATTCTTGGCAGCATCATAATCCGCGCCGATTTCAAGATGCTTCCAGGCTTTGATAAGCTCGTTCATGGCTCTCTTGATCATTTCGGGAGTCGCGGAGCTGTTGCCCTTGACTGAGTTCGCAAATGTCTTTGCGTTTGTGTATGCTTTCCAGGAAGCGCCTGAATATGTGCCCTTCTCGGTGATGGTTCCGTAAAGTGAGTAAGCAGAGACAAGCTTGGTTCTGCTGCCGACACCGAGGGAAATAAGTCTGGAGCTCTGGAGGTTAAGCATATGAATCGCGATTGCCGAGTCAACGGAGCTGATGGAACCGACGTCGGCGACTGCCTTCTGATACGCTTCGATAGCGGCTGTCTTTTCAGCAGTCTTGAGTTTTTCGAAATCTTCGGGAGTGTATCCGATATACTTGTATTCTCTGTCAATGAGGCTGTTGGCTCTGTTGACAGCATCCTTGAATACATCGTATGTCACGCCGACATAGTTTGCCGGGCGCTTATACGGATAACCGTTCTCATAGTATTCTTTGTAATCACGGTAATACGCTGTAATGGAGGTCTTACCGTCTGTGTATGTGCCGGATGCGCGAGTGAAATCGTAGCCCCATGTGCTGTTAACAGCGCTGAAGAGGGCGGCCGCGCCGGCGTTGAGTTCATGCTCCTTGATGGCCTCTATCTGAGTGTAGAGTTCTCTGTAGCACTTCTCAAACTTGTTTTCATAACCGGAAGCACTTGTGAAAGCGGTGAATGTGGCACCCTTTCTGCTGTACTGACGGTCAAGTGAGATAGCATTGATAAGAGCGGTTGAATATGTTGACCACATGCCCTGACCTGTGGAGTCAAGAGTAAGTGATGAACGGTTAGCCGCTATTGCGTTACCGAGCAATGAAGGAAGATTGAAGTCATTGAAAATATGAACTTTTGTTTGTACGGTAACATTCTTGGAGCCGCCGAATGAAGTGGTGATTGTGTATTCACCTTCACTGACATAGTAGTTGCCGGATTCGGGAGCTTTGTAGCTGCCGGTCCATGTCGGCATATCGCACTCGTCAAGAACAAGGTTGCCGTCTTTATCTTCTTCGTAAATACGCTCGGATCTGCCGGCCTTTTCATCAACGACGAACGGGGAGATAACATAGGTTGCTTCTTTACCGTTCATTGAAACGTTGATATCGTCGGGATCTGTTGATTTGCTGAGCCACTGTGTATTCTTGAAGAATCCGGAAGGATTGCCGGGAGCGCTCGAAATCGTAACACTGTTAACGGTAAGATTCGATGCGGCCTTGTCATCCTTAATACGGAATGTGAAGTTGTTGAGTGATGAAAGTCCGCCGGAAATGAATACGTCGGTGGGAGCCTGGAGTACATCGGATCCGCTGAGAGATGTGGAAGCAAGTCTTTCATCATCAGCTTCAGCGCTCGTGCTGATAAGAGTATAAGCTGTGTTCTGAAGCTCGGTACCGAGAGCGGCGCCTGTTTCATCAAATACTTTGTATCTTGTGATAATCTGAAGAATCTGTCCGTCTGAGAAGCCGGAAATTGTACAGGGTATTGATTCACCTGCGGTAAGTGTTGTTGAGTTATCAACAATACCGGTGTATGTAACATTACCGGAAGGACCGGCGATAACGCTTACGGAGTGAGCTGTAATCTTATAGGTATAAAGTTTATCTACCTGACGGTTGCCGTCCTCATCAATATAGCTGGTGTTAACACCGCTTGAAGCGTTGGCGATATAGAAATCGGCGCTGTTGGGTGATGAGGGAAGAACATCGGGAATGTAGTTTTCGAGCTGACCGAACTCCTGTGTATCGGAAAGACCGAGAATCATACATACGATGGGAAGCGCAAACTCGGCAATGACTTTACCTTTACCGTAAATTGTGCTGCCGTTAACTGTCTGATAGTTTGAATAGTAAGCTGAAGATCTTGTCGAGGAAAGAGTGATGGCAAGGTCGCTTACCATTCCCGCGAGAGCGGAGTTGTTAAGGAATCCGTCAAGTGTATTGACTGTGTTGTCAAATACATTGGGGAAGAGAAGGTCAAATATTCTGTGAACTGTATCAACAACGATAACCTGAATGGAATCATAAGCAAATGCGCCTGCTGTGTTTCTCTGTAACAGCTTGAGAAGCGGCTCGGCGTCAAGATTCTCTACGATGGGATAAACGACCGTATCGAAGATGAACGACTTGATAACAAGGCCGGAAGCCGGATTTGAGATATCGTTGTGGAGCCAGGGTCTGTTGTCGGGATGATCCTGTGATGCGCCGGCAACATACTTGATGGGAAGTATGGAATTAATTACATAATCAAGGTCGCTCCAGACTGCGTCCTCGGTAAGGGTTGAACCGCCGTTGTTATATTTAGCAAAGTTAACAGCGGGGATATTAAGAACCTCATTATACGCTGTTCCGCCGGGGTTGGTGGTAGTGCCGGTATAGGATGTGTTAACCCACTTGGAGATTGCCCACGCAGCGATCTTAAGTACGTTTGTAGCATAAGAGCCGCTGTCTCCGAGTATGGGAAGCATACCGGTGTTGTTGGTTGAGCCGTTATTGGTTATACGGCTTCCGGTTCCGTTTGTCTGAGGAACTGTATCCATGTTGTTGTTGAGTTTATATGCCGCGATATCCATAAGGATTGCGAGGCCCTTGGTAACCATATTCTCAACAGTGGGATTCGCAGGTCTGGTATATGTGAATCCGGGAAGATCCTGATATGCAAGCTGAACTACCGCTTCAAACGCAGCGCCGATGATGGTCTGTGTATTCTCGTTTTCGGGAATCCACATATAATCAACATTCGCGTTGATGACGGATCTGATAACGTAAGCAAGAAGCTGCTGGTTGGTCAGAGCGTTAACCTGGGTTCTGTTCTTGACCTGGCCCTTGTTGATAAGGACATCGGAGAAGAACTCTTCGCCGGTTACGTTGATGACAAACTTGAGAGCGTTGCAGACGTTGTTGAGGAGCAGATTGTTTGAACCGTAAGTAGCGTTGAAGCTTTCGGTGTGGCTCGAATCATCGGGATCGGTCCATGTAAAGGTGTAAATCTGTCCGTCAGTGGGATTGTAGTTTGCATCGGTAACCGCGTTGCCGTTGAGAGTAACAGTTGCCTTGAGACATTTTCTCGCGACATTGATTACGTTACGGTTGAGGTCATCGATGAAAAGATGTCCGCTTGTAAGGATGTATTTGGGGAACTTGAAGTTATTTTCGTCGAAAATCTTGAAGATGGCTTCAGTGGTTTCTGAACCTTCCTCGCCTTCGGTTTCAGTCGGCTTGACGCCGGGATAGAGATAGTCATAATCGGGGTTGATTACGGGCTCTCCGTTCTGATCGAAGCAGGCGTTATATGCCGTTGAGCCTACGGTGAAATCGGAATTTCTCCACTCGGGAAGGTCTTTCTTATATAATGTTGTATATTTTTCATCAAATACATATCCGGCCTTCTCACGGATCCAGTTCTTTGTGATTCTGTTGAGAACGGGAACGAGAAGGTTATTGTATGCATGAAGAAGAACGGGCTCTACGAAATCATAGACAGGTGTATTGGTTCTGAAATCAACCTTAGTGAATGAAGGTTCGGGAGCCGCTGCGTTGTTGGCTACGCGGATGGCATCGCCGAGGCCGAAGGTTACCCAGCGGTCGGGATGAACAAATCCGTAATAGTCATATGAGCTTGTATTGGGAGTTGTTTCCGTAGCGATCGCGCCTGAAGCCGATCCGATGTGGAATTCATACTCCGAGAATACAACATTTGAAGATTTGTTGTTTTCATTGTAGAACAAATCATCAAGCTTTTTCCATTCGCCTATAACAAGGGTGTTGAGAACATCCTGAAGGAAGATAAGGCCTGTGTTGGCGCCCTGATACTTCGCAGGAATGGTTCTGCTCTCCATGTAATCGTAATCCTCTTCCATATCGGTTAAACCGTAAAGAAGACCGATAACAAGTTCTCTTACATTGAAGACATAATCCTTGATGATGGGCTGTACGGCGCCTAAGTTGATTGTGCCGTTGACATAAAGTCTGAGAATCGGGTTAAGGTCGCCGATAAGGTTAAGAGCATCCCAGAGAACGGTGATATCGCCGTTGCCTCTGGCTGTTGTCTGAATAGCCGAAATGTCAAGCAAGCTGGCATCGCCGAGAACGCCGACATTAAGGAGTGAACTGACGCTGTTGTAAAGTGACCTTACACTTGCGATGGCTCCGTCAACACTTTCAAGCTCGAGAGTTCCGATATAAATATCGAGAGTGCCGAGGTTAGCCGCCAGAAGCATACGGTCAATCTCATCCAGTGCCATTGTGGCATACTGGTGAACGTCGTAAACGGGATCGTTCGTATCGTCGAAAACAAGTCCGCCGGTACCGTCCTGAGTTCTGTAAGTTGCTCTGCCATTGTTCATAGTATAAGCGTTGGCGATGAGCGACATAGAACCCATAATCATTACGACAGAGAGGATGAGAGAAAGAATGCGAAGTGATTTTTTCATTTACTTACCTCCTTGTTTGACTGTGAACTGCTTGATTCCGCGGGTAAAATCCACCCCCGACCGGCTTCTGGTAACCGAAAGGGGAGCTCGCCGCGACCGGTTTCCCTGTTTCCCTTTGCCAACGTCGTTCGCCGCACAATCGAGCACAAGCGAAGCATTACCAACGGTTTTTTGCAGTCCGTTTATAACCCGGCCGACCGCTTTCCCCGAAAAAAGGGTGCAGTAACCGAGTTACATTTTATGTCATATATAATATACAGTAAAAGCAAAATTGTGTCAATAATTTTTGTTTCAATTCAACTTTTTTTGGATAAATTGTATATTAGGGCGCTTCGCGATTTAGCGAAATTTACGAATTTGCATTTTGCAAATCGCACAAAAATTTGCGGATTTTTCGGTGTAAATGAGTTTAACTTTACAAATAATCCGCGGTTTTCGCGGTCGGATTTCAGACGTTTCGCGGATTATGCCCCCGGTCCGGAAAAACCGGCCCGGTTAAGCATCCGCCGGTAACAGATTTTTTATTCCGCCGCCGCTTGTATTTCAATGCTTCGTCAAAAAAGCGTCAAAAATCCGCTCCGGAATTGTAAAGCTTAAACACTTTACGTAATCCGGAACGGATGCATTTCAAAGATTATTGATTTTTCGGGGAAATTCCCCTGCTTACCGTTGATTCGGGCAATTGTGTAAAAGCAAAATACTTTACAGAGAGTGAATGTAGATTTTCAATGATGACCCGTCGCTGTTATCGTAGTCATTGAGACATATTCCCGCATTCATCAGGAGCGCTCCGGAATAAACCTCACCGCTCTCGTCATCAATGTAGTATTTCTCACTGTCAAGACCCTTCAGACGGAGGAAAAACGCCGCGTCTTCCGGTTTTCTCATAACAACACTTGTGATAAGCGCCTCGTTTTTATCTTCGGAAACGAACATCCATGCGGCGCGCCTGTCATTTTCATAAGGAGCAATCAGACGGTAAAGATCGCCCGAATGGATAATGTCATAATACTTATGATACTCCGATACCTGCTCCCTGACTGTTTCTCTTTCTTCCTGTGTGAACTTGTTGGGATCGAGCTCATAGCCGAATGTTCCCCAAAGAGCGACATCCGCCTTTGTGCTGTATCCCGCTCTGCGGTTTGCCGAAACATGGGCTCCCATTGTTGAAGCGGGATAACAGAGAGAAGTTCCGAACTGTATTTCAACCCTGTCAACGGGGTCGGTATTGTCGCTGCACCAGATCTGAGGCGAATAATAAAGCATACCGGAATCGAATCTGCCCCCGCCTCCGGAGCAGTTTTCAATCAGCAGGTCGGGGAAATCCTGCGTAAGACGGTTCATTATGTCGTAGGTACCGAGAATCGCGCGGTGGAATACCTCCTTCTGCCTTTCGGGAGGAAGCAGAGCCGAGCCGACCTCGGAAAGATTGCGGTTGAAATCCCATTTAAGATAGTCGATGCTGTTCTCTGAAAGCACCTTATACATTTTGGAATAAATGTAGTCCCTGACATCCTTGCGGCTGTAATCAAGCACATACTGATGACGGGCTATGGATTTTTCTCTTCCGGGAACGTGGATGCACCAGTCGGGATGGGTTCTGTAAAGATCGGAATCCCTTGAAATCATTTCGGGCTCAAACCAGATTCCGAATTTCAGGCCGAGCGATTTGATTCTTTCAATAAAGCTGTTAAGAGGTCCGCCGAGTTTCTCCTCGTTGACCTGCCAGTCACCGAGAGAAGTGGTATCGTCATCCCTGTGGCCGAACCAGCCGTCATCCATAACGAGCATATCGAGCCCGAGTTCGGCGGCTCTTTCCGCGAATGTAACAAGCTTGTCGCCCGTGAAATCCATTCCCGTGGCTTCCCAGTTGTTTATCAGCAGCGGACGCTTCGCCTTTGCCCATTTGCCTCTGATAAGATGATTCATATAAAGGCGGTGGAAGGTTCTGCTCATTTCTCCGAGTCCGTTTGCGGAATAGACCATTACCGCCTCCGGTGTGCAGAATGTTTCTCCGGGTTCGAGATGCCAGCCGAAGCCCTCTGGATTGATACCCATCACAACTCTTGTTCCCGCGTGGGAATCAACCTCCGCGGTGAAATCGAAATTGCTGCTGTAAACGAGGTTGAATCCGTAAACGTTGCCGAAATCCTCGTTCGCATTGCGGTCAACTATCGCGGCAAACGGATTGTGATTGTGGCTCGAGGAACCCCTCTTGCTTCGCACGCTCTGAATCGCTCTCGCAAGCGGAACTCTGTTGAAACTTCTTTCCTTGAGCCATTTTCCGTAAAGAGAAATCATATCAAAATCGCAGGTGTTGAAATCAACACAGCAGCTTGCAACCTTCTCAATCTCCGCGGCATCTGATGAGGCGTTGACTATCCTGACCGAGCGGGTCATGGCGCCGTAATTGTTGAAAACCGTATAGATGAGCACCGCCTGTATGCCGGTCACGCTGTCTTCCGTAAGAATTTCAAGCGTATCCGCGTCGGACTCGTCATTGACCCACAGAGCGGGCATACCCTCAATTGACGGCTTTCCCTGATAAATTTTATGGGACACATAACGGAAATCTGTGGAGATGTTGCCGTCGGAATTGCGGATTGCGACCGCCGATTCACGGAAATCGCCGGCGCTCTCTCCGGGATATTCAAACATTGAGATATCGGGAGAAAATTTGTTATCCTCAATATTGATGTTCTGAGGTGAAAATGACGCGAATCCGCCCTTGTATTTATGTGATGTGACATTGGAATCGGGAATATAAGCTCCGTAATAAAGATGAACAAGATAATTCT
>JAFWRV010000420.1 GCA_017519685.1 Clostridia bacterium | reverse complement strand
GCGGCGGAGATACTCGGCTCCGACCTGAAAAACGCGGTTTATATTGGCGATTCCGAGGTTGACTGCGCCACGGCAAAGAATTCCGGAATACCCGTCATCGGAGTGTGCTGGGGCTTCAGGGGCAGAAAAGTGCTCGAAGAAAACGACGCGGATTATATAGTGGATTCGCCCGATGAAATACCAGGTATAATCGGTATTGAGTAAGGAGAGATTATGAGCAGGTTTCTCGACGATATAAAAAAATTCGTTGACAGTCAGCCGTTTGACATTATCCGTATTTCGGAGTACAGGGACGGTAAAATCGAAACGCTCGAGTATAAAGAGGAAAATCCCTGCCAGAATGTTTACTCAGTCGCTAAGACTTTCACGATGACTGCGATTGGTATGCTGTGGGACAGGGGACTTGTTTCGCTTGACAGCAGAATAGCGGATTTGTTTAAGGAAGAGTTTCCCGCTGAGGCGGACAGCCGCTGGCAGACAGCGACCGTCAGGCACGCGCTGACTCATTCGCTCGGCCTTCCGGGCGGATTTCTCGATATAGATACCCATCACGCAAGCGAGTTCGGAAAGGATTTTCTGGATTATACATTCCGTTATCCGCTTGAGTACACTCCGGGCGAGGGCTCGGCGTATTCGGACGGAGCTCATTATATCCTTGCGAGAATTGTTGAAAAGATTTCAGGAATGCCGCTTGACAATTTCATGTGGGAAAATCTGCTGACAAAGTTCGAATGTCGGGAAATGGCGTGGAGTCATTGCCCTATGGGTCACGTAATAGGAGCGACTGGATTATATATAGGCAGTGAGGATATGGCGAAATTAGGCGCTGTTTATCTTAATAAAGGCATGTATGAGGGAGAAAGGATTCTCTCTGAAAAATGGGTTGAAACAGCAGTCTCGGAGGAATTCGCTCTCGATTGGGATGAAACCCGTACCGTTTACTCAAAGGGCGGAATGCGCGGCCAGAGGCTGATAATAGACCCTGTCAACAGGAGAGTCGCGGCGCTTGAGTCCTTCGGCGCCGACAGCAATAAGATTCTCGAGTTTACAAGAGATTATAAAGATTAAGCCGTCCGCAGCAAAGAGCGGTATAATGCATAACTTAACAGATAAAAAAACAGTTTCACGGGAAAACCGTGAAACTGTTTTTTTATATAAGCTGTTTTGTTTTGAATTATTTCTTATCGTCCTTGATAATATCGTTTATCATAAGATAGAACTGATCATCGTCAAACGCGTCGTCCGGAGCTTTGGGAGCGTCGGCAGCAGGTTTTGCAACCGGCTTGGGAGCGGCGGGTGCCGCGGGAGCAGCTGCATTGGCTGCCGCTTCGTCAAACTTCGGGATGGTCGGGAATCCGTTCGCGTCGGTCTTCGGTGCTGTTGAGGGAACCGAAGGAGCGGGATTCGCGGGATTCATTGCAACCGGCTTTGCCTTATAGAACGGATTTGCGGGAGCGGCCTTTGCCGTTTCGGGAGTGATTGAATCAAATCCCGTCGCGATAACGGTGATGTTGAGCTCATCATCAAGGTTGGGATCGAAAACGATACCCCAGGTAATGGTTGCGTCTTCGCTTGCGCTTTCGGTGATGATTTCAGCTGATTTTTCGATTTCTTCAATGTCAATATCTTCGGAAGCAACAAACGAAATGATAATTCCCTTTGCGCCTGCGATTGATGTTTCGAGAAGGGGACTGGAAACTGCCGCTGTTGCCGCGACAATCGCCTTATCCTTACCCTTTGCTGTGCCTACGCCCATGTGAGCGTAGCCGGCGTCTTTCATAACGCTTGTAACATCGGCAAAGTCAAGGTTGATGAATCCGGGAACGGTGATGAGCTCGGAAATGCTCTT
>JAFWRV010000419.1 GCA_017519685.1 Clostridia bacterium | reverse complement strand
TGTATTCCTCTTTATTGAGTTTAACCTCAGTTCCGGAATACTTACTTGCAATTACTTTGTCGCCTTTTTTGACATACATCTTGACTTCTTTGCCGTCAACAAGTCCGCCGGGGCCTACGGCTACAACTTCTGCTATCTGCGGCTTTTCCTGTGCGGAAGCGGCAAGAATAATTCCGCTGGCCGTGGTTTCTTCGATTTCGACAGATTTAAGAACTACTCTGTCTGCAAGCGGTTTAATGGTCATGTTTATTACCTCCGTAAAATTAATTATCATCAAATTAGCACTCTTTATCGTCGAGTGCTAATTTGTATTTTAACACTTTTTCCGATAAAATCAAGTCTTTTTTCAAAAGTTAACAATTATGTCATAAATGAATCCTGCGATTGACATAGACACAGTCAAATGATAAAATATAATAATAAATATAAAGGAGGTGAAGGTGTTACGGAAAGTTCAAAATTTGACAGGATAAGAGACGCTCTTATCAGATTCACGTCATCATACCTGTACAGCTTGCTGCTCTTTTCACTTGCCTGTGTATTTATATTTACGGGTAAGGAAATCATCGGCACATATATTTTCGCTTTTGTTATCGCCTTCACCATGATTCTCAGCGATGACCTCTTCCCTGCCCTTGAGGGTCTTCTTGCGGTGACTTGCTTTGCGATACAGTGCAAGTATTCCTTCAAGGGGTTTATGGAAATCTGGCCGCTCGGGATTCTTCCGGTCGCGATGTTTTTCGCTCATTTTTTCCTTTATAAAAAGAAACTGAATAAAACTTCATTTTTACCCGGTATGATTGCCGTAAGCATCGCAATTCTCGCGGGAGGCGTCGGCGTCATATACTGGAAATCCTACTTTTCCCCGACATCGCTCTTTTATATGGGATTGCTCGGCTTCGGCATGGTGCTGATATGCTCATATCTTGCTTCATGTTTCGGTGAAAAGAAAACCGATAATGCCGATTTACGCTTTTGCAGGATGCATATCACGGCGATTTTCATTATCTGCGCCGCAATATTCTGGGAATACTATACAAGATTTGATGAATTCTATGCCGCAAAAAGCGTTATCGCTTTTCAGTGGAGAAACAACGCGGCGTCAATACTGATGCTCGCGATGCCGTTTGCTTTCTATCTCGCAAGCCGTAAATTCGGATGGACAGCGGTTGGTATTCTGGATTATATTCTGATTCTTCTGACAGGTTCAAGAGGCGGTCTTATCTTCGGCGGAGCTGAACTTGCTCTCTGCTTTATAGTTATGACCGTAATTGACAAAAAGCACCGCGTTCACAATATAATCCTGATTGCAGCCGGAATTATTTTAACGGCGTTTGCCGGGCGGTATCTTTTTGAAATGATAAGTTCCACTATCAACAGACTCTTTGACGCCGATGAGAATACCATTAGAATTGAACTGATACGAAGAGGAATAGCTGATTTCAAATTCAATCCGATTAACGGCAGAGGACTCGGCTATATGGGCAACAGAGATATTCATCACAGCGCCCGTCACACTCTATGCTGGTATCACAACTCGATTATTCAGGTCATCGCTTCTTTCGGAATATTGGGTGTCGCGGCATATTCTTATCTGAATATTTTAAGAATAAGAACATTAATTAAAAACATATCATTTTTCAATATAATTTTGTTTATTTCATTTATCGGAATTGAAATGATGTCGCTTGTAAACCCCGGAGTGTTCGCTCCCTTCCCCTATCTTTTCTTTGTGACGGTCTATTTCACCGCGATGGAAATATGCGGCTGCGGAGAAATTGATACCGTTAAAAAAATGATGCGAGGTACAGACTGATGAAGGTACTTTCAATAGGCAACGCTTACTCATCTGACTCTCAGATTTTTCTTCCGCATCTTGCGAAAGCGGCGGGAAAAGAGCTTCTGCTTGCCGCTCTCAACTGTGAAGACGCTTCGGTTGAAGATCACTACAATAACTATGTCAGCGAAAATGACAGTTATTATTACGAAACCTATCTCGAGGGAGAAACCGAAAAGATAAAAGCGGAAGAAATCTGCCTTCA
>JAFWRV010000418.1 GCA_017519685.1 Clostridia bacterium | reverse complement strand
CTCTGCCGCTGAGAGCGTCAATTTTGCTCTGGGCTATCAGAGTATCGAGTGTTTTGGATATCTTGCTCGACCTCGCCCGGTTGTAGGCGGCGAATGACCCTACGGAAATAGATGTCAGAGCCACCATAATAAAGACGACCACCATGATTTCAATAAGCGAGAAACCGCCCTTACTATTTTTTATATTATTCATTATTCTTTTAAATGAGTGCATATACGGTCACTCCCTCTTTTTGCGCGGATTATTTTCCGCGGCGTAACACTCAATGAATGCTCAATAATAAATGTGAAAAATCACAATTCATTATTCATCATTCATTGCCGTCCTCACCGGTTTCCCGTTCGGGAAACCGGGAGGATTGATACTGATAATTATCTGTGGTAATTTTCGTATGCGACGAGGTCATCAATATTCCACGCTTCAACGCTGCCGGTGGCGGATGACTGACCTTCGGTAAGACTTGCGTTGAAATAATCTTTGATAAGTCTGTCCTTGACTGCGCCTACCGTTGCGGTTGAATTGTGAAGATGATCGCCGTTAAGAGTACCTGTGACAGTATCTGCAAAATATGCTTCTTCAACACCGTCCGCGTAACGGTTGAGAGTAATATTGCCTACAACGCTGACATCGCCTGCCGCAAAAATCAAGCCGTTGAAACTGCGCTCCACTGTGACATTACCGGTTGCGATAATCATGCACAGAGTGCTCGGCTCGCTGCTGTCGTAAACATAGTCGCCTCTTACAATGACTGCGGATTCGGCATAGACAATCTTGTTGTCATTAGCGGAATCGCGGACATAATCACCTGCGGCGTCCTTCTGAGGAGCGTAGAATACAAGTCTGCCTCCGTCGGGGATATCTTCGGCAATCTTTGAACTGTTGATATAATACTCAAACGGGTTTTGGGCTGTTGTTTCAATATAAGTGTTTGAAAGTGTTTTCTTGGAGTTTTCAAACATTGACCCGATGAATTCCGATTTTTCACGGAGCCCTTCAAAGTTTTCGGGCAATGCGAGAAGAAGTTCTTCGGATGTAATCCCGTGACCGGCAAGACTGTACATCAGATTATCATGGGTGAAAAAGTCAACATAAGCTTTAAGGTTGCTGATGATTTTTTCCGCGTTTGCGGTACTCTCATTATAGTAATCAAGGAGAAATCTGTTTGCGTTTCCCTGAGCCGAGTGCTCCGCGTCGGTTCCTGTCGCGTTGAACTTCAGGAAGAATGTTACTTCCCTGGGATGGGAGTCTTCACCGGTGAGGGGAAGGTTTTCCACTATCGGCTGAAGCGAAATACCGTAATCACTGAATTTTTTACCCGCCATATCCGAACCGGACGGAAAATAAGCGTTGGAGCGTTCTGTGAGAACAAACCGGTTTTCATCGGCATCATACTCATAGGTTTCTCCGTTGAGAGCAAAGTACGCAATTTTATCGTACTGTGCGCTTGTGAAGAAGGTGATACCGTCGGTATCAAGCGCTATAGTTCCCGTTCTGACTTTGGGATTGTATGGGACAGCGTCCGATGAACTTACAAGGTGGCCTTCTTCGTTCATAACATACATCGGATGACTGCCGTCGTCGGTAACCTTGGCGTAGTGGATT
>JAFWRV010000417.1 GCA_017519685.1 Clostridia bacterium | reverse complement strand
GGTATGATGGACTGTAAATGTCTATCATGCCGGGTATAATTATGTCCGCAACAGATTTCCGAACGAAAGTTAAGCAGAATTCCGCAGCACTGCTGAAAAACGCAGTAGTTTTGCCCTCATGGAATATTTAACAGTAGAGTTCGCGGAACTGTTCCTGTAAAGTCATCTATATACACTTCCCAACTTAATGAATATAATGGAGGATAGAACCGATGAAAATCAGTGGGGTGAGGATTGAAATGGATCCAGAAAAGATAAAAGCTGAGGATCTCAACGGAATTTACGGTGAGCTTGCAGAGATTTTGGGGATTGAAACCGTGCTGAAGATTCACGCCTCATACCGCGGACAGGCAGTTTGCTTTCCGGTGGAGCTTTTCAGCCGGGATTTCATTGCAAAACAAATTATGGATGAATTCGACGGGCACAATATTAAAAAGCTCGCGACTAAATTCGGTTACAGTGAAAAATGGATCAGAAATATAATAAAAAATCAAATGCAGTAAGGGGGATTAATACAGTATGGAAACGATCCAGTCTGTTCTCGGTTTTGTTTTGGGAGTGATTATTTTTGTCATTATCTTTTCAAAAATGAAATTTTTCTTCATCTCTCATGCTACGCTGGTTTTTATCTTTATGATTTCACTGGCTCTCGGTATCATAGCCGCAAAGCTTTTAAGCTGGTTAGTGATTATCCTTGTGGTAATCGGCGCAATCATTGCGATATATTGTTTCTTCACATCGAGTCCGTCAGAAAAGGGCAATGAGGACGAAGACGCGGATGATGGTGCAACACAGAAAAATAAACAGGAGGGTAATTCGTGAGCAAAAAGAAAATCATTTTCATTGTAATTTCCGTTATAGTGGGGATTGCCTTGCTTTTACTGGTTGCGGATAAGATAATAGAAGTTACCGGCGGGGATGTGAAAGCCGAGCTAAAACGCGCTATGAAGGTAACCGATACGAAGTTACTTGACTATGATTACCTTGGCCGTGATATAGACGAAACGCTTTTCGGCGACTACATTGAATATTGCTACTTTGGTGCACGTATAAAGAATCCCGATGGTTCCAAGATATATGTAATAGCGCAGATGACATTTATCTCAAAGGACAATGGTGAGGAAGACGGTGACCTTGAGTTCATCAGTGAATATGAAAACAAATCCGATTATAAGCGGGCGATTAAGGAGTTTAAAAAATTAAAATAACAAAAAACAAAGGAGAATAATCATGGAAGAAAACGAAGTTCAGACCACAGAAACCGTAAACGAAGAAACGGCTGTTTCCGAAGCGACAGGCGCGGAAAGCGTGGCCCCTGCGGCAAAATCAAAAATCAATCTTAAGTATATCGCCGTCGCCGGCGCTGTACTGCTTGCGCTGATTCTCATTATCGGCGGACTAGGCGGTAAAGGGTACGACAAGAAGGCAGTTAAAGCTGCAGAGGATTTTTTTGCATCCAATTATTATACCCGTGAAAAATCCAAATTAAAGGACGCCGAAGTTGAATTCAAATCAAAGAACAAAAGCGGCATGAAAGTGGATTATATTTATATTGTTACGGGTAAAGTCAAGGGCGGCATTGAGGATGGTAAGCTTGCTGCTGTAACCGTGTCGGTTATCGGCGACGGAAAGGAAACAAATGTTTTGGCAAACGGGCTTCAAGTGTTTGAAAGCAAATCTGAAAGAGATGAATTCGTAAGTATGTACAAGAAGATGTACAAATAATAAAAATCGAATAAATATCCACCAAACCCCGATGATGGACACTTTAAGTCCTTCATCGGGGTTATAATATACCCGAAAACGGGAAACCGTCAATAACTCAAAGGAGGGTATAATTCAAATGAAGCACATTTTCACCCTGATTTTGGCCGCAATGTTCGGCTTTATCGGCTTTGCGATTTTTAAGATTTTCAGCTTTATGTACGGCATTATCATTTGCTTCAACAACAGCGTAGTCCGCATTGAGGCGCCCGTTATCGGACTGATTATCGGAGTCGCCGTCGGAATCATAGCCGCCGCTATAGCGGATTACAAAGACCGTCTGCTTATGGCGGAGCAGGGAAACGCTGAACCCGAAATAATTGACATAAAAGGAGAATGATTATGAACACAAAACAGGCACGCGAATACGGCAAGAAGGCAGTAATCTTTGAGGAATACATTTATGAGATTACCTCAGAGGGCTGCGAAGATGTTTTTATCGGCAGCGACAGCGAAGAGGTGAAGACCGCGCTCGAGACATTCGGTGAAGGTGTTGACCCCGATGCCGTGCTGGGGCTTTATACTCTTGACGGCGGTGAAGAGGGCATGCTCTTTACCACAGACGGAATTGTTGCATATTTCCCCTCTGTCGCGGAGGAAGACAGCATGTTTTCTGATGATGACGATGAGGATGATGAGATTGATGTGCAGTATGACTACTGTTTCTCATTCCGCTATGTCGATGTCAGATTAACTCTTACTCAGGATTACACAGAAAGAAAACGCCGCAAGACTAACGATTGCGAGCTTACGCTTGAAATCGATCTGAAAGACGGCAGTGAGATAAACTTTGATTACAGTATGTTCGATAAAACTCCGATGAAGGAGTTTATCGATGAAATGATTGAGCTCGATAAGGAACTTAATCCCCCTAAGGCAAACGCCGAAACAGAGGAAATAAAAAACGGGCCCGGACCGCAAAACTCAGTTTCGGATATGGAATACCTGTTTAAGTATTTTCTGCTGCAGTCTTTTCATTCAAAAGCAAAGGCCGAACAGTATAAAGACGCCGATTATCATAAGAAAAATATTCCGTCAATCTATGATTTCACCATGGAACAGATATCGAAATCTGAAGAGGCAGGCGGTTGGTTCTTCAGCGCCGGCAGCAAGGAAGCAATGACCGCGGTTAAAAGATTTGGGAAAGGTATAAAACCGGAGACTGTTCTGGGAGTTCTTTCAAATGACGGCGGAGAAAGCGGCATTTTGCTCACAACAAAAAGCATTATTCTTGCGGATAAACGCTATGATGGCACTTACGACGAGTGTTACAGATTTGATTACGCGGATGTCGAGGGTGTGCGCCGTGAGACAAAAACGTATAAAAAAGACTATTTAACCTATGTTATTGTCAGTCTCAGGGGTAAAGACGAAACCTGTGTTCACGATAGGCTTATTCCGCATAATACTTACCTGGATTCGGAAAGCATTGTTGAATACATTGAGTTAATGGCCGCCGTTGAACAGTACCCGCCCGACTATATGATTAAAATGCCGGGAACGGTAAAAGAAAATGCTTAAACGCACGGCGAAACTGACCTGCGTAAGATGCGGCAGGCAATTCAATTACACTTGCACAGACGCGGTAATGCCGAAAGACGCTCATATGCTGAAAAATCCGGTTTGCAGGCTGTGCAGGGTAAAACAAAGGGTACCTTTCGGAAAGTGATTTTTTAGGCGGTATTATCTCCTGCACAAGAAAACCGGCACTTTAATAGAAATCGAAGGCACAGAGGATGTTAGGATTCTTTATCAGCCGGTGTGCCACATCAACACAACCCGAAACTGTTGCTTATCGGCAACACTTTCGGGTTAATAAAGCAACTGTTCTTTAGGTTAATGTCTTTTCCTCACAAGTATAGAGTTCTTCATTTATCCGGGCGACAGTTTTCTTATCGCTTATTCCTTTAATAACTATACTGTCTCTTTTTGCTTTTGGGTAAAGGGCGGCAAAGCCGGCAATTTTGAGTATTGCCTGGGTTTCATCTAAAGTCATATCCATCGCCACACAAATACATATCAGTGAGTCGCGGGAGGGAAGTCTGGTTCCCGAAAAGATCTGATATCCCATTACTTCGCTGAACTCGGTTTTCTTTATAACTTCGGACTTGACTAAGCCTTTTTTAGCGATTATATTATTTAAGTAAGTGGAGAGTTCGTCGCTTACCATATATTGGGAGTTTTCTTTCAGATACTCACCTATATTGTTTGCCTTAAGCAATTCGTTCATCAGCTCATCGGTTGATTTTGTCAGCATAAAAGCACCTCTTCGGGAGCGATTATTTTGCAATCGGAATTTGATTTGATTATTGCAGAGCAATTTGAATTTGTCAAGTCTTTAAGTAACAAAAAAGAAAAAACCATT